>PFUG01000628.1 GCA_002789955.1 Deltaproteobacteria bacterium CG_4_9_14_3_um_filter_63_12
TATTTTTGAAGAATTCCTGAGGATTGGGGGGCGCTCCTTGCAGTCAATAAACATGGAGAGTCATGACGGTTTACACTAGGTCTGGTCGTTCTCCGCGATCCACTGAGTTGCAGCTTTGAGCCGGCTGACGGTCCGCTCCCGGCCGATGAGCCAAATGGTCTCATAGATGCCGGGAGTCATGGCGCAGCCGGAGAGGGCGACGCGTGCGGGCTGGGCGATCTTGCCGAGTTTCGTGTCTTTCTCTTCGCAGAGCCTGGTCATGACGGCCGCGATGGCCTCCTCTGTCCACTCGCCGAGTTTCTCGAAGCGGTCGGCCAACTCGAGGAGCACAGGGGTCATCGCGGATTTGAGGTGTTTCTTGGCGGCTTTCTCTTCGTACTCTTTGATGTCGTTGAAGAAGTAATCGCAGCGATCGACGAAGTCGCCGAGGTGGGTCGCCCGCAGACGAATGACGTCCAGCATGCGGTAGAACCAAGGCCCTTTTTCGGGGTTGAGTCCTTTCTCTTGGAAATAGGGGAGGACGTAGTCGGCGAGCAGCTCGAGCGGGATCTTGCGCAGCTGTTGTTCGTTGACCCACGCCAGCTTGACGTCGTCGAAGTTGCCGCTTGCGCGATTCACGTCTTTGAGGTCGAAGGCGGCGATGAGTTCTTCCATGGAGAAGATCTCTTGGTCACCGTGCGACCAGCCCAAGCGGACGATGTAGTTGAGCAGCCCTTCACGGGTGAGGCCCATGGCTTGGCGATAGTACTCGACCGACGGGCTGCCTTTGCGCTTGGAGAGGCCCAGGATCCGCGGGGCGTGCGCGAACTGTGGGGGCGTGAACCCAAGTGCCCTGTAGAGGTTGAGCTGGTCGTGGGTGTTATCGATGTGGTCGACACCACGGATGACGTGGGTGATCCGCATCTTTTCGTCATCGACGACGACCGCGAACTGGTAGGTCGGGGTGCCGTCGGTGCGCATCATGATGAAGTCGTCGAGCTCCTCCTGTTGCTTGAGGATGCTCCCTTGAATGAGGTCTTCGAACGCCGACTCCCCAGTGATTGGCGTGGCGAAGCGGATAACGTGCTCGCCGCAGTCCGGACCCTGTTTCTTGTCTCGGCAGGTGCGGTCATAGCGCTTCTGGCCGGTCTCGGCCTCCATGCGCACCTTGATCGCCTCGAGCTCCTCACGGGTGCAGGTGCAACGGTAGGCGAAGCCTGCGTCGATGAGCCTGTTGGCGACGTCTCTGTAGACGTCGAGGCGGTCGGACTGAAAGATGACGTCCTCGTCCCAATCGAGTCCCATCCACTTCAAGCTGTCATAGATGACTTGGACGGCCTCTTTGGTGGAGCGCTCTCGGTCCGTGTCTTCGATGCGAAGGAGGAACGTGCCACCGACGTGTCGAGCGTAGAGCCAGTTGAAGAGCGCAGTACGGGCATTGCCCATGTGCATGAAACCGGTCGGAGAGGGGGCGAATCGAACTCGAACACTCACGGCGAACTCCTGGTTGACGTTGGGCCTCGGGTCGAGGCGAGCGCACGTTATGCGATTCCTTCGACCGGAACAATGGAGTCTGCGATTCGAGGTCACTTTCTCGAAATCGCTCCCGAATTTGGGAGCCGGGCGGGAAGCGCAGAGGCACCCAAGGCGAGGGGAGAGTCGGACTTTGCTGCGCAACCCCAGGTGGCGTATGGCTATCGCGTGACGGAGCGGGTGTTGCGGTGGGAAGTGCTCGTCGAGTCCGGCCAGCTTGTACGAATACGGACATAATTGTAAGGGTGAAGAGCATTCTGGCGGCGAACCGAGTTTTCAGATTCTTTGTTGTATAGCGCATGGTTTCAGGGGAGATGACGGAAAGTGATCGCATGCTTGGTCGGTCGATTCGCGGTGGGACCATCGAGCTTCAGTCCGTCATCGGCGATGGTGGCATGGGTCGGGTCTACAAAGGTGTAGACCGCAACCTGTCCCGGATCGTAGCGGTGAAAGTGCTCCGCCCTGAGCACCAGAGTATGGAGACCGCTAAGGTCTACTTCGAGCGCGAGGCGCGCTCCGCAAGCAAACTCTGGCACCCCAACATCATCCAAATCATCGATTTTGGAGCTGAGGAAGACGGCACGCTCTACCTGGTGATGGAGTATGTGCCTGGTCGCAATCTCGCGGACATCTTGGACAAGGACTTTCCTCTCCCAGCCGAGCGGACGGTTCGAATTCTCTCTCAGCTCCTGACTGCACTCGAAGAGGCGCACAATCAAGGCGTCATACACCGGGATCTGAAGCCTGAGAACATCATGCTTCAAGACATCCCCGGCAACCCCGACTTTGTGAAGGTGCTCGATTTCGGCGTCGCGAAGGCGATGGAGCAGGACGCGGCCGGTCCGATGACCATGGCGGGTCTCGTCATGGGCACCCCGCATTTCATGAGCCCGGAGCAAGCGCTCGGTCACGAGATCGACCATCGAAGTGACCTCTATTCGGTCGGCGCTCTGATGTATCAGATGCTCACGCGCCAGCTGCCTTTCGAGGGACGTCTCGTGATGAACGTCCTGGCGAAAGTGATCAGCGAGCGCCCCGAGCCGCCGTCGAAGCGCTGCCCGGACATCTACATTCTGCCGGCGCTCGAAGAAGTGTGTCTGCGGGCCATGCGCAAGAACGCCGCCGGCCGCTACCAAAACGCAGCGGAGTTCCGTGGTGCGCTGCTCGCGCTCGACACCACGGGCGTGCCCACCCCCGAGCCGCAGGAGACGGCAATCCCCCAGACAGAGACCATCTCGGCGACGGATCTGGAGCCGTTCCGCCGTCGCAAACGCACCGCGTTTACGGACAGCGTTTACGATCTCGCCGTCATCCAGAAAGACTTGGATGTCACCGGTGAGCAGCGCCGAGTCGGGGTGTTGACAGTCCAGGCTCGGCTCGAAGCCCTCAGCACCACTGAGCAAGGCGAGGTCACCCAGGATTTCCGGCGCTTGTTCGAGTCAGAGGTGCAACGCTTCGCGGGAGTCCCTACCTCCCATATCGGTGCAGTCTCGGCTGGCGTGTTCGGATACCCACGAACCCTCGAGGACGAGGTTCGTTTCGCGGTGCAGGCCGCCTCGTCCATTCGCCAGCTCGTCGCGGAGCGCTATCCCCGAGTCAGTCTCGGCATCGGGATCGCCCACGGCTCGATTGTGGTTCCCGACTCCGAGATCGGAGCCGCCTACGGTGGCCCGCTCGATCAGGCTCTTCGTTTGGCCGGTGTGGCTGGGCCCGACGAAGTCTTGGCGGACAAGTCCGTCGCTCGGCTCAACACGTCGGTGCACCTAGAGGCGACACAGGACGAAGGGGTTTTCAGGGTTCGCGACGAGGCCCCCGAACGTCGGCAGCAGCCCGTCCAAGTGGCTCTCCCCCTGCTCGGTCGCCAGCGCCAACTGGGGCAGTCACAAGAGCTCCTCGCCCTCATCTCGGCTGGCGAAGCTACCTCTGCAGCCATCGTCGGACCAGAAGGCAGTGGCAAGAGTCGTATGCTCGCCGTCCTCGCGCGAGACGCAGAACGTCAGCGCATCGCGGTGGTCAATGCCCCTAGCGAGCGTTTCCCCTCGGCTCAAGTCGGGTTGACTCTGGCTCGCTTGGTCAAGGGCGGCCTGGAGCTCGTGCCCGCCACCAGTCGCCAAGAAGCGATGATAGAGCTCGGTCTCTCGACGGACCAGATGAAGGTGCTGAAGTTCCTGTTGAAAGGGGTTCCGGCGCCCCACCACGCGCGCTTCTGGATCGAGTCCTCGGCAGCCGCCGTCGTCGCCATGGTTCGGGCCCTGTCGCGGCGAGCCCCACTTCTGATCATCTGCGATTCGTTCGAGAGCGCGGATATGCTCACGTTCAAGGTGATGGATCGTCTCACCATGCGTCTCGAGGGAGAGCGCGTCGGGGTGGTCATCGCTGGGGTCGCGACCCACCCGTTGATCTCCGCATTTTGCGCCAATCACATCACCATCAGCTTGCCCGAGCTGGAGGAGAAGGAGGTCGATCGGTTTCTTGGCGACAACTTCCCCGACCTCGAGCCCGACGTCCGCTCGGCCGTGACGAAGCGGTCTAAGGGGCTGCCGTCGAACATCGACTTGTTCGTGCGATATCTCAGGAGTTACCTGCCAAGGCGGCCGGAAGACCTGCCCGAGAGCCCGATGGACGTGCTGGGCTCCTGTCTCGACGAGCTGCCAGAGTCGGCCAGGAAGCTGGCGGCCATCGCGGGCGCGCTCGGCGCTTCCTTCCCCCTCGATGCGCTCTCTGGCTCCTGTCCCAAGTCGTGGGATCTGCGCACGAACCTGCAGATCATTGGCGAGCAAGGACTCCTCTCGATCCACGAAGACGAAGACCGGGTGTGGTTGCGCTTCGAGCCCGCGCGGCTGAGCCGACTCGCCCTGGCGCAGGTCATGGACGAGACTCGCGTCGAGATCCATTGCCGAATCGCCCGCTACTACGAGCGGACGCGGGGCAACACGAAGAACCCTGACCACGACTTCCAATGGGCTCGGCAGCTGAAAGAGGCTGGCTTCGACAAAGACGCGGTGAAGATGTTTGCCATCGCGGCCGACAACGCCATGGCGCTCTACGGGCCGGTGCCCACGCTGCCAGTGCTCGACTCACTGCTGCACTCGGCGCACGAAGTTTTCGAGCACACGACCGGGCCGTTCCAAAGTGTGATTTTGAAAGCGGCGCTGTTCATGATCCGCGCTGGCCACAGCAACGACGCCTTGCAACTGCTCGGGCGACTCGAGCACATCGAGATGACGAGCGCGGCCATGGCCGAGTTCTACCTGCTCAAGGGGGAGAGCCTCTTCGGCCTCGGACGCATGGAAGAGGCCCTAGAGGCCATCAAAGTCGCCGCCGATACCGTCCCCAATCGCTCCATTCTCTACGCTCACATCCACATGCAGGCGGGGCGAATCTATGAGCGGCTCGAGGACGTTGAGCAGTGCATTCAGGAGTCGCAGAAGACCATCGATGTGGTCGCCAACCGCAAAGATCGCCTGTTGGCTCAGCACAAGCAGCTCGCTTGGCGTCCGTTGCTCGTGCAAGGGAAGGTCTTCATGCAGGCCAAGAACTTCGAGCAGGCCTATCAGCGTCTCTTCGATGGCCTGGAGGCCGCAGAGCTGCAAGACGATCCCATCGGCAAGGTCGAGGCGAACCACCACCTCGCGATTCTGCTTCGCAGTCAGGGGCAGTTCGAGGAGTCATGCACCGCTTATCAAGCCGCCATCGACGCGACGATCGTCTGCGGTGACATCCGCTCCAGGCTGCAGACCGTGCTGGGCCTCGCCACGTTGCTCTTTGAGCTTGGCGCCACCAACGCCTGTGAGGTGCTCCTCGAGCAAGGCATCGAGTTGTCCCGCAACGCCGGGAGACTCGACATGCTCAAGAGCTACGACAAATGGCTGGAAAAGGTCATGGCTGCCGACTGACCCTGTCCTCTGACGTCGTTTGAATGTTCGCCTAGAGCCTGACATGCTCCCGGCATCATCCCCCGTGCGAGCAACAACAAAGGCGGCTCCCCGAGAGAAGGCCGCCGAAATTTCGATCTTGGGAATGACGCGAGGGCCCTGAGCCCTTCTGATGACCGAGAAATCGACAACCGAAGGTTACAGGAAAGCTCCACAAGGGCGATGACTGTCTCTTTGAGCTCGGCTCCGCCTCGGGACGATTGGAGGTTGAAGATGCTGGAAGTCTATTTGGTGTCCTTGGCCGTCGGCGGACTCTTCGTCGCGCTCTCCACGCTGTCGGGAGGGGGAGGCCACGGCGACGCCGATGTGAACGCCGACGCCGATGTTGACGTAGACGCTGATGTAGACGCTGACGCCGACATGGATGGCGACCTAGACGCCGACATGGATGGCGACCTAGACGCCGAGGTGGACGCCGAGGTGGACGCCGATGCGGGGCTGCACCTAGACAAGGGGGACCTGGTCGCACATGGGGCGTCCGGTCTGGTGGTGGGGCACGGCATCTGGCTGCCCTTCTTCAGTTTCAAGTTCTGGACCTTCAGCTCGGCGTTTTTCGGGCTCACCGGGACCCTGTTGACTCTGCTTGGGACCGTGAGCTCACAGGCGGTAGTTTTTCCACTTAGCCTCGCCGTAGGCTTGTTTTGTGGGACTGGAGTCGCCTATACGTTGCACAAGCTCAAAAGCACGACGGTCGACAGCGCTTTGAAGGTTCAGAGTTTCGTCGGCGAGACGGCCACGGTCGTTCTTCCCTTCGAGCGAGGGGCTCTCGGCAAGATCCGGATCGACAGGAAGGACCGGGCCGTCGAGCTGGTCGCGACCACCGACGAGGAGTCGCTCGCACGCGGCGACGAGGTGGTGATCATCTCGGTGGACGGCGACACTGCCGGTGTGGTCCGCCCGAAACGCCTTTTGGGGCGCTGACATGACTTCAAACAAGAAGCACGAGAACTGACGAGCAATCGAGGACGACTGCAAAGGAGGTCGAAATGATGGCGGGTATCATAGGGGGAGTAATTCTCGCCCTGCTCTTGGTCTACTTTTGGTATCTAAAAACCTTTCTCTATCTCTGCCGTCCGAACGAAGCGCTGGTCTTCAGCGGTCGGCAGCAGAAGAAGGACGATGTGACGACGGGCTTCCGGGTGATCATCGGCGGACGAGCTTATCGGACGCCGTTGGTCGAGCGCGTCGACCGCATGGACCTGACAGTCTTTCCGGTGCACATCCACATCGCGGGGGCGTTCTCACGGGGGAACATCGCCCTGAACGTGCACGCCATCGCGAACGTCAAGATCGCGCGCGATGAGCGGCTGATCAACAACGCCATCGAGCGGTTCTTGGGCCGTGACCCTTCGGAGATCCACCAGGTTGCGAAGGAGACTCTCGAAGGAAACTTGCGTGGGATCTTGGCAACCCTGACGCCCGAAGAAGTCAACGAGGACCGGCTCAAGTTCGCCGACCGTCTAGCTGAGGATGCGGAAGAGGATCTGCGCCGACTCGGCCTCCACCTCGACACGCTGAAGATCCAGAACGTGTCCGACGACGTTCAATACCTCGACTCCATAGGCCGCAAGCGCATCGCTGAGGTCGTCCGAG
>PFUG01000599.1 GCA_002789955.1 Deltaproteobacteria bacterium CG_4_9_14_3_um_filter_63_12
CCCAGCATCGTCGAAGCAGACCGACGCTGCCATCACGCCTCTGGCGATGCTCAAATGGGCAGGTTGTTTCCTGACGACGCCTAAGGGCTGTCAGAGACCGCGGGTCGCGCCGCGAGCGCAATGGGTAGGTGCCAGGTTATCATGTTCAAGGACGCTCGACGCGACTTGCCACAGGAAGCCTCATGAAACTCACCCCGTTCAAACTCGAACGCTACTTCGCCCAACACGAGTTCACCGCCCCGATCCTGCTCTGCTCCTCAGACTGCGAGAGCCTCACGCTGGCAGAGACTGCCGACGAACTCGCGCCTAGCCTCGGCCCCTCGGGGGTCCCTAGCCGACCCTTTCAGCGTCCGTTCAGGTCGAGATGCCCTCCCAAAGCCGCTGACGCCGAGAGCAGCAATGGGAGCGCCGGCGGCTCGCCGGCACGCACGAACGAATTGCAGGCGCACCACGGAGCCCATCAGCGAGCCAAGGACCGCGGAGACAACGGCCGCACCACCGACCCTCGGCCTCGGTCAGCGTCCGTTCAGGTTCACACCCAACCGCCGACTCCTGGCGTTGGAGCCCACGGGGCGAGAAGCGCTCGACGCGCTCTGGCTCGGCTACACCGAAGCGCACGGCAGCCCGTCGCTGCGCCAGGCCATCGCCGCGCTCTATGACCACGTCGACGCCGCGCAGGTGCTGGTCCACGCCGGCGCCGAGGAGGCGATCTTCAACTTCATGAACGTCGCGCTCTCGCCCGGCGATCACGTCGTCGTCCACGCGCCGCACTACCAGTCGCTGAGCGAAGTGGCGCGCGGCATCGGCGTCGAGGTGTCCGATTGGCGCGGCGATGCGGAGCGAGGCTGGGAGCTCGACCTCAGCGAGCTCGAGCGCCTGCTCACCCCGCGCACGCGGCTGGTCGTGGTCAACTTCCCGCACAACCCGACCGGCTTCCTGCCCACCACAGCGTTCGTCCACGCGCTCTCCGCGCTGTCCGACCAGCACGACTTCGTGGTCTTTGCCGACGAGGTCTACCGCGGTCTCGAGCTCGAGCCCGCCACGCGCCCACCGGCCTTCGCCGACGTCAACGCGCGCGCGGTCTCGCTGGGCGGCCTTTCGAAGGCCTACGGCTTAGCTGGGCTGCGAATCGGCTGGCTCGCCACCCGTGACCCTCGCCGGTTCGCCGCGCTCTCGGCGTTCAAGGACTATACGACCCTCTGCAACAGCGCCCCCAGCGAGCTCCTCGCCGCCCTCGCCTTGCGCCACGCAGGGCCGCTTGTGGAGCGAAATTTGGGACTCATCCGCGCAAATCTCGACCGCCTAGACCGCTTCTTCGAGGCCCACCGCGACCTCTTTGCCTGGCACCGTCCACAGGCCGGCTCCATCGCTTTCCCCAGGCTGCTGCGTGGCAAGGTGGACGAATTCTGTGCCGACCTGGTCGCGAAGACCGGCGTGCTGCTGTTGCCGGGCACCCTCTATGGCGAAGATTTCGGCGGCGCGTTTCGCGTTGGCTTCGGCCGAAAGAATCTGCCAGAGGCGCTCGAGCGTCTCGAGGCGTATCTTACGGGCAGATGACGACCGGGTGTGATTCAGTATCGGGAGATTTGGTGCCGTGGCTTTGCACTGGATCGGCGATTGGCAATCCAGGTCAAGTTTTAGCTCAGATGCGCTGATGTCCATAGGGAGAGCGGCTTTTGGTTTCTGCGGATCGAGTTTGTCCGTTTCTGGATTTGGATGTTGACGCTAGCTAGGTGCGCTCGCAATGATGAGGGTGTGGGATCGAGCCATCCGAACAGATGGGGGCCTGTGATCGATCCAAAAGTGAAGAAGGAGCTCGACCACCATTTTGTGGAGGGCGAAATTTCGGCGGACGAATATCGGGCGAGGCTCGAGGTTCTCCGCGAGCCGGAGAGACCAACACCGGATGACATCCGGAGACGCTCCGCCCACAGGGACACCCTCGCCGTGTTGCTCCTCGTCGGCGTGCTCACCGCCATGTCGCTCTGGCAGTGGGCGGAGTTGGGGGAGTGGCTCGAGCTCCAGGACGGTCAGCGGCGCGTTCTGTCGGGTCTGGGGCTGGTGACGGTCCTCGGTTTGGTGGGAGGGGTCTATGGGGGCCGCAGGCGGCGGCGGGCGGCGGCGGCGCGTGCGGAGAGTGAGCTCGAACGGGAGTGATCGCGCGGGCAGCGCGAACAATGGATTGCGGCCTAGTTGTAAATAGGCAGCGTGACGTCTGCGGGCAGCAGGAAGTAGACCGTTCGTGCGTCCACTTCGGACCCGTCGGCGGAGACGGTCAGCCGGGCTCTGAAGATCTGCGGCTCGCGCTGGGGAGCGACGAAGTCGTTCTGGCGCACGACCACATCCCAGCAGACGGGGACGCCGGGGCGGACGCCGGTGAAGGCGTCTTGAAAGGTGTCGGCGTCGGTGTCGGCGGTGGAGAGCCCGGCGGTGCAGCCTGGGTCAATCATGTTGACCTCGAGACGGTCGATGAACTGCAAGGCGTCGCCCGCATCTCCGGGCTCGTCGGTGGCGGCGATGGTGATGCCAAAGAGGCCGCTGGTGACGATGTCGCGGACGGCCTGCACGGTCTGGCTGACGACGAGGGCGTCGTTGGCCGAGTAGACGAAGGGCACGCCGAACGCGTCGACGCTGCCCGAGGCGACGCCAATCTCTTGGGCGATGGTCGTGGCGTCGCCAACCCCAAAGGCTGGGCCGTTGCCGATGAGCCCGATGAAGCGGATGCCCTGGCGAGCGAGCTCTGCGCTGGCGAAGGCCGTGGTGAAGAGGGCGCAGCGGGCTGGGCCGGTGGCGAGGTCGCAGCCGCCGGTCCCAGTGCCACAGAGGCACTCGTCGTTGGCGTCAGTGATCTGCACGTAGATGGGCACGGCGTCGGTTCGGAATCCCGGACATCCAATGCCCGTTCCGGCGCAGTTGAGTGTGGTGGTGTTGGTGCAGTTGGCGGGCTCGGCGACGCAAGCGGCGGCTTGGATGGGGGCCACCCACCAGTTCGGCGCCGTGGGGATGGCTGCGGCCGTGGCGGCCGGAGTGGGCTGCAGCGAGAGGAGGTTTTGGTAAGTGTCGATGTGGTCCCACGAGCCGACGCCCGTCCAGAGATCGAGCAGGCAGCCGTTGAGGGTCGGGTCCTCGGCACAGACCGTGTTGGGGCCGCAGACCTGGTTGACCGCACAGTCGTCGTCGGTCAGGCAGGGGGTGGTGGTGTCGGGACAGCGCAAGCTGTCGATGATGGCTGGGACGCCGCTGCCAGGGTTCCGCAGCGCGTCCATCTCCTGGATCATGGTCGTGGAGGTGTCAAACGCGAAGTAGAGGTCGGCCGCGCGGATTGCGGTCCTGAACTGCAAGGTGTCGCGCTCGGGGTTGGGCAGCTCCTCGAAGGGGATGATGAAGACGAAGTCGCCGTTGCTCTGCGGGTTGTCGGCGTGGCTCGAAGGGTCGGTGCCGGCGGCGTACTCGATGAGGTCGGTGGAGCCGTCGCTGTCGCTGTCGGCGAGGAGTGGGTTGGTGCCGAGCATGCCCTCGAGGTCGTCGGTCAGCCCGTCGTCGTCGGAGTCTGGGTCGCGGTAGTTGGCCAGCCCATCGTTGTCCGTGTCGACAATCCCCTCGACGCTGTCGAGCAGGCCGTCGCCGTCACTGTCGAGCTCGTAGCGGTCCAGGAAGCCGTCCCCGTCGGTGTCGTCGTCGCGCTCGACGCGGTCGGTGATGCCGTCTCCATCGGAGTCGGGATTGAGGTAGTCGGCTGCGGTTCCTGGGGCGCAGTTGCGCGGGCTCGCGGCGCTGCCCGGCAGGTCTGCGGCGCCGTCCTCGTTGCAGTCGGCGCCGCCGCCCACGATCTCGTCCACGTCTAGGATTCGTCACCAATCAAGGGTCAACTAAGTTCGCTAAGCGGCCGGCTACTTAGATATTCTTGTCTAGCGGTCAACGGCCAGCAAAAGAATTCTTTTGCTGGCCGTTGACCGCCAGACAACGGAATCGAGGTGGTTGGCCGCGGAGAGGAGTCAGTACCCTTTGAGAGTCGAGAGAATCAACCACTTCAAGCCGCTCGACGTGGGGTCGGGCGGTCGGAGGCGGTTCGACGTCGTGGGGTCGGGCGGTCGGAGGCGGCGTATTTTTGGTCCGACGCAAGCTCTGTCTGATCCGCGCGCTTCGCGCGCTCCAGGCGGGGACTGCGGCCGGGCTGCTCCTCCGCGGCGCGGCGCCGCTCCGTCACCACCCCGTCCTCCGCCCCGCACGGGCCTCCAGCCTTCAGACCATTCGACCGCTTGGCACTACGGAGGCCTTGGTTGGGTTGTGGGACCGTGAATTTGCACAGGTTGCGTCGACGAGGCAGGGCGTTCTCACCGTCCTTCGGCTTACGGCCCGGCGACGCCGAGTCGGGCGAGCTGCGGGCGCAAAGCTTCGGGCGTCGTGGGATCGGGCGGTCGGAGGCGTTTCCACGTCGTTGGCTCGGGCGGTCGGAGGCGTTTCCACGTCGTTGGCTCGGGCGGTCGGAGGCGGTTCCACGTCGTGGGTTCGGGCGGTCCCGCACCGTTCACCCAACGTTTCACGTTGGGCTGTGATGGGCGGCCCCTTCAGGGCCGATGCCCAGGTTATGGGTGCCGTCGCGATACGGACTGCGTTGGTCCTGGGCGTCGGCCCCCCCGCCCTAAAAGAACCGCAGCGTGTCCGGGGAGAGAACTTGCGCTTGAGTTCTCTGCACAACTTCTCTACTCTGTGACTCATTGCTGAGAGTTCACCGAGAGAGGATCGCCGATTCAATCAAGCGGGGAGGATCTGCATGGCTACGTTCTTGCGGGGGGGGGGGCGTTTGTCCTCGTTGGGTGCCTTTTTGTCGTGAGCTGCTCTGAGCCTGGCCCTGGCGACCGCTCGACGGGCTCGGACCGCGGCCCTGGGCTCGTGTTGACCGTCCCAGACGGGGCGCTTGCAGACCCAGGCGTGGAGTTCACCATCGCGGAACTTGCGCTCGTCCCACGGGGCGCCGTGCGAGCGTGGGAGCTCGGTCCGGATGGGACACAATTCGCCGAGCCGGTGGTTCTCGAGGCTGAGTACGGGGACTTTGAACTGCCTCCTGGGGTCGACGCCGCCTCGTTGACACTGTCGGTCTATGTAGACGAGCGCTGGGTGGGGCTGGCCGACAGCAAGAACGACCTCGATAAGAAAATTGTCCGAGCGACCACGACTCACTTCAGCATCTATGGGCTGGTGCCTGACCCGAAGGAGGTCGATGGGCGCGGGCTGTTGTGGGAGGCCAACGGCGTGAGCTTGACCGCCGATGCTGTGCACTTCGCGCGACTCTCGGTTTCCCCAACGGCTGTCAGCGCCGGGCCAAATGGGGAGCGGTTGGGTTGCAGTCGGCGCGGACTATTCAGGGATATGATGAGACGGACCTTCACCGATACATGGTGTGGTACGACGGGACCCAGATTTCGCAGTCGGACCTTCTGGCGTTTGTTCAGACGCTAGACCCGAATGGCACGGTGTCGCAATCGCCGGACTTCTTTGAGGTCGTGGTGGATCGAACGACCTTGTTCGGGGAGGTGGCGACGGCTGTGTTCGTGAACAAGATTGTGACTGCGGACCCGAGCGAGGTGGTGTCGCTAGGAGTGGGAAGCTCAAGTGCTGCCTTGACCTCCAATTCCGATGATGCATATGCCAGTCGGAGTATTTTTGGCAACAAAGTAAAGGTGGGAATGGTTGAAATTGATGGGGGGGACAACTGCGGTATCTACGACGACCATGAGGCGTTTTCAAACCTGACGACGCACATTGGACCACCGCCCGACCTACTGACGGAACGTGTGACCTACAGGTTTCCGCCCAAGCGCTGTGACACAAATGGTCCCTCATATACGTGCAATTGTTACGAAGGAACAGGAGTGCCGGGGCGCTGTATTCCAGACGGTGGACCTGAAGGAGCTGACGGACACTGTGTTGGAGTGCACGAGACTGAAGTTGCGAGCAACATTTCAGCCTCGATGGCTGGCACACCGCACCATGCAGCGAAAGTGGACCTCTACCTCGCGCAAAACGGTACAGGTGACGCAGGCCAGTTGAGTGGAACATATGCCTGGTTTCTGGAGGACAACAAGAATGTGCGGCTTGTCAATGAATCCTACGCACACGGGGGCTTTGGGGGGTACTTCGACCATCGTGCGCAAGTCTCGGATTGGTATGCTCGCCATCAACGCATGACTTTCGTTCAGGGGGCAGGAAACGTTTGGTGGAAGCGCACAGTAGAGCAGGATCCCGTCCCCGACGAGTATCTCGTGTTCCCTACGGGGTTCAACAGCCTCAGCGTTGGTGCGAGTGACAGTGATGATGGCAATCACGATGGCGACCGTTTGTGGGGTCAACTCGAAGGTAAGCTGGGTTCGTGTTGGATGAATCCGGTCGAAGCGGTGGAACTTGAAAAGCCCGACTTTGTTGCGAAGGGGGAGGACGCGGCTGTTGCCAGCGTTCTAAACCCAACAGCCTGGATGTTGGGTGACGGAACCAGTTATGCTGCTCCAAACACTGTAGGAACGTTAGCGCTATTCACTGAGGACTGTGGGGGCGGTGAGCCCTATCAGCCAGAACACATTAGAGCGATCATGCGCACCTCGGCGTGGTCGGCCCACTACGTGCTCGAAGAACCGTTTTTCTGCGAGTCGAGAGGCCAAGTCGCTCCATGGGGTCTTTCATCTTGTCTTCTCGGTACAAAGTTACGACACGAGGCGGGCAATGTGGCTAGCTGCATTGATGAAGCTTGCTACGAAGTGCCCTTTTACCCGACACCTGGCTACACAAACCCCACCACAGGCAAGCCCTTTGACGCCAAAGCTGGCGTAGGGATCGTCGACGATCGGCATCTACCCCTTTGGTGTCATTCGGGGCCCGGCGAGTGTGGCCTGACACCAGAAGAACCCTGTGTTGTCTCCGGCAGTGGTGACATGGAGCGTGGCGATCCCCTCTGGGAAGGTCCATTAATCGATGTGGCGCCATGGATGACGACTCCCTTCACCGGGGTTGTTGTTGACAGCCCGCCTCTAGACTCCCGCGTGCGCCCCCTAGTCCTAAATCAAGCGCACAATATTTACGACAAATTTGATCAAGTACGGGCATCTTCTGACCGAATGCTGCGCCTGTCTCGCG
>PFUG01000042.1:0-1517 GCA_002789955.1 Deltaproteobacteria bacterium CG_4_9_14_3_um_filter_63_12
GACCCATCGCGGCGCAGTCGACTCGATGCTCGACCCCGTTGACGCAGCCCACCGCGACCATGCCCTCGCACCGACTCTCGGTGCACTCCGTGCCCGGCAGACAGAAAGCACCATCGCTCTCGTTGCACCGGTCCGGTTCGCAGACCTCGCTGCGCGTGCGTCCGAACACACAGCTCACAGCGGTGTCGCCGTCGCAGCTCGTGAGCTCCCGGGTACAGGGTGCGCCTGCGGGCGCACACACCGCATAGCCCATCGACTCCGAGTCGAGCACACAGACGCCGTCGCCACAGTCCGTCGCGACGACCGCGTCGTTCCTGCACGCGAAGGCGACGTTGCCGTCACATCGGCTCTCACCGCAGGCTCCAACCTCCCCGCAGCCCGGCCAGCCCGTCGCGTCTACGACGCAGGCCAGGCCATCGAGGGCACAGTCGCGACCGACCTCGACGCCATTTCGACACTGTGTCGTGCGCGTCCCGTCGCAGCCACGAACAAACGTCATCGCATCGCAAGGTGCAGTCGGCTCGCCGCTGTTCAGACAGCGGCCGACCGCATCACAGTCTGCGGCCGCTGCGACACAATCAGAGACCTGGTCGAGCGCGCCGACCGTCGACGCATCCTCGACGAGCATCGCGCAGGCCTCGAATCCCGTCGCGCCGCCGAACTCCGCGTTCAGCACGAAGCAGCCGGCGAAGCTCGAGCAGACCTCGGCGAGCCGCTGCTCGTCAGCCCGACGAGTCGCCAACGAGGGATTGGTGCTCGAGGCGCCATCGTCGCAGGCTACGCAGGTTAGGCAAGCGCCGAGTACGAGCAAGAAAAGAGCGAGATTGGATTTCATCAGTTTCCACTGGGCATGAGGAGAGAAGCTGCTCTCAAACGGCGAGCGCCAGACTTGGATCTGAAACCAGCCACTTGATGGTCGTCATGAAACAACCTGCCCATTTGATCATCGCCAGGGGCGTGATGGCAGCGTCGGTCTGCTTCGATGATGCTGTCATAGCCTGCATCGACATCCTTTTCCTGCCACCTCTGACTTCGCAAGAATGCGCATTTTGTTCCCGGATGAATCCTTAGGTCAGAGCGCTCTCGCCGACAAGTCTGCCGCTCGTGGAGTTGGCCCTTCCTGCGCCTGTAGACTATTCTGCAGTGTCCCCTGCGGACTATTCTGCGGACGCGCCAAGCCCTACGGGGAGTTCCATACCACGAAAGACTCTGCGCGAGCCGAGAGACAGCAAATACGCTGGCACGAGCCGTGCTGATGCTCAAGGTGACCCTTGGCCGGAGCCGGCCAGAGACCAGGAACTGCCGTGCCATTGAACGCCGACAACAACTCCAAGCGAACCCTAGCGTTCATCGCCGTTGGATTGGTGCTGTTGATCACGGCGTTCCACTACGGCACCGACGCCCACTACATCTCCGCCCACAACGTCTATCGTCGGCTCTATTTTTTGCCCATCCTCGTCGCCGCCTTCGCTGGCGGTCTGCGTGGCGGGCTCCTGACCGCCCTAATCGCCTGCGCG
>PFUG01000042.1:1546-12484 GCA_002789955.1 Deltaproteobacteria bacterium CG_4_9_14_3_um_filter_63_12
GCACGGCGACCCCTCTCCGACCATCGACAAGCTGATGGAGATGCTCTTGTTTCTTGTCGTCGGGGCGCTCGCTGGTTTGCTCGTGAGCCAACGGGATCGCGCTCAGGAGCGGGTCGAGGCCGCCCTTCGGGAGCGCGATGAGCTGGAGCGCGAGCTGGTTCGGGCCGGCAAACTCTCGGCGGTGGGCGAAGTCGCCGCCGGGCTGGCCCACGAGATCCGCAACCCACTGGCCTCCATCATGGGCAGCGCCGAGGCCTTGGGGAAAGAGTTCCCCGAAGACCACCGCAAGCACCGCATCAGTCAGCTCATGCTGCGCGAGATCGAGCGTCTGGACCGGGTCATCAGGTGCTTCCTCGAGTTCGCTCGCCCTGCCACACCGCAACGCCGTGACATCGACCTGATGAGCCTCGTCGAGGGGCTCCAGAGCTTGGTCGACCACCGAACGTCCAGCGTCGACATCATACTGCCCGAGCCGCGCCGAGCGCAGGTCTTCGCCGACCCCGACCAGGCCACACAGGTCCTCCTCAACCTCCTCCTCAACGGCCTCGAGGCCGTCGAGGGGGAGGGGTCCACCGGCGAGGTCCGGATTCGTTTCGACGACCGCATGGTCGGCAGGCGGCCGTATCTCTGCGTGGGCATTCAAGACTCTGGACCTGGCATCCCCGAGAAATTCCTCGAGTCCATCTTCGACCCCTACTTCACCACCAAAGCCAACGGCACCGGACTGGGCTTGAGCCTCTCTAGCCGCATCATGGAGGCCCACGACGGCTTCCTACATGTCGAGCCTACGCCAGGCGCCAACACCGTCTGGGCCTGTTTTCCCGCCGAACGGATTCGCGCGGTACGCGGCGCCGAGCTGGCTCGAAGTGAGCCAGCTGAAGGGCCTACGCGCGATCGCGCCAGCTCAGAGGGCGACACACCATGAGCCAAGCGACCCTTCTCCTCATCGAGGACGACGACAGTCTGCGAGAGGTCATGGCGTTCAACCTCGAGGACGCAGGCTACAGGGTCGACGCCGTCTCTCGCGGCCGTCTCGGCCTTGCCAAGTACGACGCCGCGGTCCACGACGTGGTCATCACCGACATCCGCATGCCAGACATCGACGGGCTCGCCGTGCTCGAAACCTTGCGCGGCCGCGATCCGCGCAGCGTCGTGGTCATCATGACCGCTTTTGGCGGTGCCGACCGCGCCCTCGAGGCCATGCGGCGGGGCGCCTTCCACTACGTGGAGAAGCCCGTCAACATGGCGACGCTCTTGACCATCCTCGAGAAGGCCGTCGAGCTGCGCCACGCCACCACCCGTCTCGAACGGCAAGCCAGCCAGGCGCCGCAAAGGCACGAGCTCATCGCCTCGAGTCAGCGCATGAGTCAGCTCATGCGCACCGTCGACAAGGTCGCCCAGACCGACGCCACGGTCCTGATCCGAGGCGAGTCCGGGACGGGCAAAGAGCTCGTCGCGCGGGCCATCCATGAGCGCTCTGAGCGCGCCGCTAAGCCTTTCGTCGCCTTGAGCTGTGCCGCCATCCCAGGGGATCTCCTCGAGAGCACCCTGTTCGGCCACGAGCGCGGCGCCTTCACCGGCGCCGTCAAGTCCTCTCAAGGCAAGTTCGTTGCGGCCAACGGCGGCACCCTCTTCCTCGACGAGGTGGGCGAGATGCCCCTGGAGCTGCAGGCCAAGCTGCTGCGCGCCCTGCAGGAAGGCGAGATCGAGCCAGTCGGCGGCGACCCCGTCGAGGTCGACGTGCGCATCCTCGCCGCCACCCACCGCGACCTCGACGCCGAGGTCCAGGCGGGCCGTTTCCGCGAGGATCTCTTCTGGCGGCTCAACGTCGTGCCCATCCAGCTGCCACCGCTGCGCGAGCGGCCCGAGGACATCCCCGTGCTGGTGCGCTTCTTCTTGCGCAAACACGGGCGCGGCGCCGCGATCTCAGTGAGCCGAGAGGTCGACGAGGCGCTCCTCTCCTACGACTGGCCAGGTAACGTACGGGAGCTCGAGAACGTGGTGCAGCGCATGATCGCCTTGCGCGAAGGCGACCAGCTCGGGTTGCCCGATCTGCCCGAGCCGCATCGTCCCAGCGTCAACAGCGCTCCGCATTCGACGAGCAGTGGACTTCCATTCGAGCTCCCTGAAGAAGGGCTCGACCTGCGAGATCTCGAGCGGCGCGTGATCGTCGCCACCCTCGAGAAGCACCACGGCAACCAGTCGGCCGCGGCGCGCTACCTCAAGATCCCCCGGCACGTGTTGATGTACCGGCTGGAAAAATACGGGATTCAAACCCAATGAAACACCCCCACTCGACTCCTTTAGCGCTGGCCGCGTTGGTCGCGGCCAGCACCCTCACGCTCAGCGCCTGCGCCCACCGCGCCGACTCGCTCTACGACACTCGGCCGTTCTTGCGCTACGGAGAGCGACCAGATTTCACGCTCCCAGCAGACCCCGAGGACCCAGGCAGCACCGAGATTCTAGAAGGACTCGACGCGATGCTGCCGGTGCTGCTCGAGCGCTCACCGAGCGTGGCTGCGGCTCGCGAACGCTACCGCGCCATGGTCGAGTCGGTGCCGATGGCCACGGAGCTGCCCGAATTGATGTTCGAATACTCGTGGCTGCCCATGCCCCACGAGACGCGCCTGGGCCTGATGCAAGCCGTCCCATTTCCGACCAAGCTCGTCGCCCGTGACTCCGCGGCTCGCGCCGAGGCGCGCGCCGCGGCGATCGCCTACGATGCCGCTGTACGCGACCAGATCGTCTCCCTCTCCGTCGCCTACGCCGACCTCTACTACGCCGAACGGGCCCTCACGATCATCTCGGAGAACAAGTCCATCGCTGAGGCCATCTCCCAGCTCGGTGCCACGCGCTCAGCGGAGGGTGAGGGCGTCCTCTTCGACGTGACGCGAGCGAGGGCGCAACTGGCTCAGCTCGAGTACGACAAGATCACCATCTCGGAGCGGCGCGATGTGGCCCGCGCCAAGGTCAACGCCGCGCTGAGTCGGCCCGTCGACGCCCCGTTGGCCGTCGAGGCGCTCCCGTTTACGCCCGTGACGATCGACGAGCAGGAGCTCTACGACCTGGCGTTGCTCCACCAGCAGGAGCTGGCCATGCTCGACGAGTCCATCTCAGCGGCCGAATCGCACGTCGATCTGGCCGACAGCGGCTGGCTCCCCAACCTGACGTTCGGGGCCCAGTTGATGATTCAGGCGCCGCCGGCCCCAGCGCAATCCAACGAGTCGGTGATGGTGACCTTCGGGCTCGGCATTCCCGTCTCGCTTCACGCCACCGCGGCGGCCCAAGCCTCTGCCGAGGCGCGACTGAGCGCGGCCGTGCTCGACAAACAGGCCGCCCTCGACGCCCTCCCTGCGCACGTGCGTGAGGCGCTCTTTCAGGAGCGCAACGCCGCGCGCCTAGAGGTCCTCTACGACGAAGAGCTGCTGCCGCGGGCCAAAGCCGCCATGCAGACCGCGGAACAGCAGGCGCAAGCCGATTCGATGGCCTACGGAGATCTGCTCGAGGCCCGTGCCGCGTACTACAGCTTCGCCCTAGCGCGCGAGCGAGCTTTGGCCGACCACTTCCAATCGGTTCTTCGGCTCGAGAGCTTGATTGGCGCCACTTTGACAGACTCCCTCCCCGCACCGTCCGACGCGCCCCTCGAGACGCCGACACAGGACACGCTATGAATACTTTCGCCCTCACCCCCGACCCCTCTCCCACTTCGTGGGCGAGGGGAGTCCGACTTCGTAGGCGTTTTGCACGTTTGCAGTGGGCTCGTTCGACTTCGCCGACGGGAGTCCCTGAGCGAGACTTCGAACTACAAGAATCAACACAGACGCCCCCCTCGCCCACGCAGTGGGAGAGGGGAAGGGAAGGGGTGAGGGCCTGCACTGAGCGAGACTTCGAACTACAAGAGTCAGCACAGACGCCCCCCTCGCCCACGCAGTGGGAGAGGGGAAGGGAAGGGGTGAGGGCCATCGTTGTCCTCGTAGCCCTCCTCCTCACCGGCTGCGTCGGCTCCCTCGCCGACGGCCTCGACGGCCACGGCGTCTTCGCCGCTCAGAAGCTGCAACAGCCCATCGAAGGCGACGCCCTGCAGCCGCTCGTCGAGCCCCGCAGCGAGCCCACCGACACCGCAGAGCCTAGCCCCACAGAGCCCGTTGCCGTCGCCCTCGACGCCCCAGCGGCCGCCGAAGACTTCGACGGCCTCGGCCTGAGCGTCGACCTCAGCCAAGCGGAAGTCACCCGCGCCGAGGGCTGGGCTCCGGCCGAGAAACTCGGCCACGACGAGGCTCGCACCGCCTACTTGCTCCGCAGCGCCGCTGTGGACTCCATCGTCAAGCGCCACCGCGCCAGCACCACGCGCTTCGATCAAGTCGACCAGCTCAACATCATGGTGCGGCAGTACGACTCCTTCGCCGAGGACTTCATGACGGGTGCGTCGACGCCGCAAGTGATGCCCGAGAAGGCCTCTTGGCCGTTGCAGGGCGTTGGCAAGCTGGAGAGCGCGCTGGCGACCATCGACGTCGAGATCTCTCGGGCTCGCACCGCACGCCTCCTGCGGGAGCAGCTCGTGCAGTTCGAGGAGACCTTTCACGAGGCCGTGTACTGGTCTCGTGCCGAGGACACCTACCGCAAGACCGCCAAACTCGCTCGACAGTCGCTCAAGGTCGCCGAGAGCGGCTACCAATCCGGGCGAGGAAAGTACTTTTATGTCCTCTTCGCCCAGAACCGGGTCGACCTCTTGAGCACCCAGCAAAAGTCGGCGGCTGAGCGCGCTGAAGCCGCACGTGGGCAGCTCTCTGCGCTCTTGGAGCTCGAGCCCGATGCGCTGGACGCCGTCGAGTTGAGCGCGGGCGAGGACCCCGTCTTGCCGGACCGCGACGCGGTTCGCGAGGCCGTCACGAGCCAAGGCCCCGAGCTGCAAGAGATGGCAGCAACGACCGAGCGCGCCCGACTGATGGTGCGGTACGTGGAGCGGCAAGTGCTGCCGGATCTCACTTTCGGCACCAACACGACGCGTACTGGCGACATCCCCAAACGGCCCATGGACTTGCAGTTCTCTACGATGGCGCCATTTCTCGCCGAGCTGGCGCTGGTCGAGAGCGCCGCGCAGGCCGGCTTCGACCACGCCCAGCGGGCTGTCCCGGCCGAGGCCGACGTGCTCTGGGCCGCGCTCTCCGACGAGTTGCGCAGACTGGAGCTCGCCTCGGGCTCCGAGAGTTCGCGAGCTTCGCAGGCCCGCAACGCCGCCGCCGACGCCTTCCGCGCTGGCGACCTCTCGTTCTTCGACCTGGACGAGGCCCTGACTCAGGTGCTCGAGGTCGAGCTCTCTATTCACAAGTACCGCATGGACGCCGCCGTCGCGGCGGCCAGGCTCGACGCCGCCACTGGCGCCAAGTAAGAGGCACCATGAAAGCCACGCAAATCCCGGCGCTCGTCGCTGCCTTTTTCGCTGGGGCGCTGCTGATGCTGGTCATCCGCGGCAGTGGAACCACTGAACGCGTCGCCGCCGACGTCTCCGAAACGGGCCCGACGTCCGACGCTGAGAGACACGCCGCGCAACTTGGTGACCAAGAAACAGCGCCCGACGCTCAAACAGGCGCGCAACATGGAGACCACGCCGAGCCCGCGAAGAGCGACCCGAAGCCTGTCTCCGACGCGAAGGGTGCGAGCCAAGAGACCGCCCCGGGCCCCACCTTCGTGGCCTGGGTCTGCGCCGACAACGACCAAATCGGGCTCAGCGAGGCGGGGATTTGCCCCACCCACGGCAGCCCGCTGGTGGAGCGCACGCTGCAGACCGGCTCCTACCAGGACCTGCGCAACGAGAAGTGCCCCGTGATGGGCGGCCAGACGAAGCCCAACATCTTCGCGCTCTACGGGGGCAAGAAGATTCGCTTTTGCTGCCCGAGCTGTGGGCCGGGGTTCTTCGACAAGGCTCAGGCCTATCTCGACGGGCTTGGGGCCAGCGCCGACGAGGCCAGGACCAAGATGTGGGTGTGTGAGCAAGACCCGAGTTACGGTTCGAGCGACGCGGCCAAGTGCCCCCTCGACGGCAAGCCCATGGTCGAGCGCGAGGTCGATCTGAGCGGTATCGTCGATGTGAAAAACAAGCCTTGAGCCTCTCGTGCAAAGTCGATTTCTGCCGATTCCTGTCTTGTAACTTGTTGGTTTTATTGAGCCCGATTTTCGCGAAACAGACCTGTGACTAGGGACTCGAGTTTTGTCCGGTCATGGGACCCAATCAATCCCGAGACTTTCGCGATTTACAGGGGCAAGAAGGTCAGCTTCTGCTGTCCAGCGCGTGATGAGTTTTTCCCGCTGACGCCGACAACATTCTGAAAAAGTTGGGGTTTTAAGATGAGTCTCCCCGATCTCTCCCGATCGCCCTGGCTGTGGGTGCTGGCCGCCTTCGTCTTGGGCTCGAGTACCGTCGCCGTGATGCCTCACGACTGGCTCTTCGTGGGGGGCGAAGAGGTGCATTCGCGCGCCCAGGAGGGGGCCAAGGAGGTGTGGGCCTGCCCCATGCTCTGCGTGAAGCTCGACGCGCCAGGGGTCTGCCCGGTTTGTGGAATGCAGCTCGAGCGCCTCAAAGACACCGGCGACACCTTGCTTCTCAACGAGCGAGAGCGCGCCCTCATCGATCTGCAGACCGTCGAGGTCGAGCGTCGGCCGGTGACTCACGCGTTGCGCGCCTTCGGCCGCGTCGGGTTCAACCAGCGCCGTGTCGTACGCATCAGCGCTTGGGTCCCAGGACGCATCACTCGGCTCTTCGCCGACACCGTCTACACCGACGTGCGCCGGGGCGATCACCTGTTCGAGATCTACAGCCCAGAGCTCTACTCTGCCCAGGTGGAGTACCTCGCGGCCGGTCAGGGCGGGGGAGGGCGCTTGGCGGCGTCTGCGCGGCAAAAGCTCAAGCTGTTTGGTCTCCTCGATGCACAGCTCGAGGCGCTCAACAAAACGGGCGAGGCCATGCACACCATGGTGATAAACAGTCCGGCAAGTGGCACCATTTTCGAGATCACGCCTAGGGCAGGCGACTACGTCATGGAGGGAACCCCCCTCTATACGATCGCGGACTACGACACCTTGTGGCTCAGTTTCGACGCTTACGAGGCCGATCTGCCCTGGGTCGCTGAGGGGCAAGATGTCGAGCTCACCTTCGAAGCACACCCCGGACGCGTCTTTGATGGCACCATAGAGTTCATCAACAAGGCGGTCGACGAGATGACCAGGACGATCAAGGTCCGCGTCGTGCTCGACAACGTCGAGCACCTCCTCTCCCCAGGTATGTTCGCCAATGTCATCATCCAAGCGCAGCTTGGCGCCGACGGCAAGCTTCTCTCTCGAGGCCTAAGCGGCCGCTACACCTGCTACATGCACCCCGAGGTGCACGCTGATGAGCCGGGGCTCTGCCCCATCTGCGGGATGCCAGTCGAGCTGCACGCTGCCGTGGCACAGCCCGGCGCCGCCGAACCTAGGCTCTTGAGCGTGCCCCAGAGCGCCGTCCTCGACACCGGCGAGCGCCAGCTCGTCTACGTGATGAGCACGCCACCCAGGTTCGCGCAGCAGGGAGCGGCCTGGGTCGAGCTCGAGCCGGCCGCCTTCGAGGCGCGCGAGGTCGTGCTGGGACCCCGCGGCGACGACTTTGTCGCCGTCATCGACGGGCTGAAGGAGGGGGAGCGCGTCGCCACCCACGGGAACTTCCTGATCGACTCGCAGATGCAGTTTCTCGGCAAGCCCTCGCTCCTCAGTCCGAGCGGCTCCGGCGCCACCCCTGACCCACACTTGGGGCACTAAACATGGTCGACCGCATCATTCGATTTTCAATCGAATCGCCCTGGGCGTTGGTCTTCGGCGCCATAGTCGTGGCCGTCATTGGCTGGAATGCCCTCAAGGACACCCCCATCGATGCCTTCCCCGAGCTCAGCGAGAACCAGGCCATAGTCTACACCGAGTGGATGGGCCGCTCACCGCAGGACATCGAGGACCAGATCACCTACCCCTTATCGGCCGAGCTCAAGGCCATCACCGGCGTCAAGGAGGTCCGGGGGATGAGCGGCTTCGGCATGTCGCAGATCTTCGTGGTCTTCGAGGACGACATCGACTTCTTCTGGGCGCGCTCGCGAGTGCTCGAGCGGCTCGCCTCGGTGCAGAAGAGCTTGCCCACCGGCGTCTATCCGCAGTTGGGGCCCGAGGCCACCGCGCTGGGCCAAATCTTCTGGTACACGCTCGACGGACCCGGCTATGACCTGGGCACTCTGCGCTCTCTGCAAGATTTCTACGTCAAGCTCGCCTTGCAGTCCGTCGACGGGGTGGCCCAGGTCGCCAGCGTCGGCGGCTTCGTTCGGCAATACCAAATCGACGTGGACCCCAACAAGCTCAAGGCGTACGACGTCGAGCTGGGCGCGGTCCTCGATGCGGTAAAACGCGGAAACATCGACGTGAGCGCCAAAACCCTAGAGTCCAATGGCTTGGAGGCCGTCATCCGTGGCGTTGGCTTCATCAAGCAACCGTCGGACGTCGAGAATTTGGTCATCACGTCGCGCGACGGGACCCCCATCTACGTTCGCAACGTGGCACGAGTGCAGCTCGGACCGGACTTTCGGCGAGGCGCGTTGGCGGACGAGCACGGCGAACGCGTGGGGGGCGTGGTCGCCATGCGCTTTGGCGCCAACCCGAAGGACGTGATTGACGGCCTCAAAGCGCGCATCGAGGAGATTGAAGTGGGGCTGCCCAAGGGCGTGCGCATAGTCCCCTTCTACGATCGCAGCCAGTTGGTACAGGAAACGACCGAGACACTCACCTCGTCGCTGACCCAGGAGCTGATCATCACGATCGTCGTAGTCATGCTCTTCCTCATCCATATGCGCACCTCACTGATCATCGCCGCGACCCTGCCGTTGGCCGTGCTCATGGCTTTCATCGGCATGCGTTGGGTGGGAATCGGGGCTGACATCATGTCCTTGAGCGGCATCGCCATCGCCATCGGGACGGTGGTCGATATGGGCATCATCATGTGCGAGAACATCTTCTCGACGCTCACGCGGATTCCGCCCGACGAGCGAACGGAGGGGCGGCGCGCCAAAGCCATTACGGAAGCGGCGGCCGAGGTGGGGCCAGCAATCATGACCGCGGTAGCGACGACGGTCGTCTCCTTCCTCCCGGTCTTTTTCTTGACCGGGCAATCCGGAAAGCTTTTCCAGCCATTGGCCTGGACGAAGACCTTTGCCATGGTCGCGGCGTTGGTCTTGGCCATCACGCTGGTGCCGGCGTTGTGCCGCCTCTTCATGAAGGATCCCACTCGATTACGTTCGACGGCTCGTGGCCTCATCGTGGGGTCGTTCTTTGGCATCGGGCTGCTGGTCGGTACGCGCTTGCCTGAGTACGGCGGCTTCTTCACCGGCGTGCAGCCCTGGCTCGTCGGCCTCTTCAGCGGGCTCTTGTTGGCTGGGATGGGTTGGCGAGTTTCAGAGGAGCGACTCACACCGCTGGACGAGAACGCCGTCTCCGTCGGGATTATCCGCCTCTATCGGCCGCTTCTGCGCTGGGTTCTGTCCCATCGAGCGCTGTTTCTGAGCGCTCCGGTCATCATCGTGGTGTCGGGGCTCCTCATCTTCCTCGGCGTGCGTCCCTTTGTCGCGCCGTTGGAGCCCGTCGCAGCGGTGGTGGGACTGGACCTGCAGCAGGTGCGGGCCGTGCGTTGGGCCGAGGAGAACCTGCCAGGGATAGGCAGCGAGTTCATGCCGCCGCTCGACGAGGGGTCCTACCTCGCCATGCCCAGCCTGCTGCCGCAAGCGTCGCTCAATCAGTCTGTCGAAGTGATGCAGCGCATGAACGCCGAGATCGCTTCGATCCCCGAGGTCGCCCAGGTCGTGGGCAAGGTGGGGCGCGCCGAGACCGCGTTGGACCCCGCTCCGGTCGGCATGATGGAGACCATCGTCAACCTCAAACCCGAGTCCCAGTGGCGCGAGGGGGTGACCCGCGAGGACGTCCTACAGGAGCTCAAGCGCAAATCGCGCATCATCGGCTCGACCCCAAGCTGGCTACAACCCATCCAGACGCGCATCGTCATGCTGCAGTCTGACATTCGAGCGACCATGGCCCTTCGTCTGCGCGGCGCCCCGCGGCACCCTGATGGGCGCGCCTACACCAGCGACGAGGCCCTGCGCGTCATGGAAGCGACCGTGATCCAGATGGAGGACATTTTGCGCGGCGTCGAAGGCACAGCGGACGTCACGGCGCTGAGGTTGGGCGGTAAGCCCTACGTCGAGTTCGAGATCGATCGCGAGGCCATCGCGCGCTATTCAGTCCAGGTTCAGGACGTCCAAGACGTCATCGAGACCGCCATTGGCGGCCTCAACCTCGACTGGTCTCTCGAGGGGCGCGAGCGCTACCCGATCCGTGTCCAATACTCTCGGGAGCTGCGCGGCGACTACGAGGCGCTGGGGCGCATCCTGGTCAGCACGCCCAGCGGCGCCAGCGTACCCATCTCGAGCCTGGCCAAAATTCGCTACAAGCTGGGTCCCGCCGCGATCCGGACCGAGAATGGCCAACTCACGGCCTACCTCATGTTCAACGCCATTCACCGAGACGAGAGCGCCATCATCGACGACGCGATGGCGGCGGTGCAGACCTGGCGCGATCAAGTCACTCAAGACACCGGTCAGGATCCCATCCCAGCGGGCCTGACGGTCTCGCCCACGGGTCGCTACAAGAACAAGATCGAGGCCGATCGGCGTCTCATGATCATCATCCCGATCGTGCTCCTCATCAACTTCGTCCTCATCTTCATACAGTTCCGCAGCTTCTCGCTGACGGCCATCCTGTTCTCCGACCTGCCTGTCGCGCTCGGCGGAGGCTTCATCATGATTGGGCTCTTTCCAGAGCTGCTCGACTTACTGTACTGGTTCGGCATCCGCACTCAGCCCAGCCCAGGCCCTGTTTACC
>PFUG01000409.1 GCA_002789955.1 Deltaproteobacteria bacterium CG_4_9_14_3_um_filter_63_12
CGGCGGCGAGCAGGAACGCTGCAGCGACGGCGATGACGAGGCCTTGGGGGCGCCCCAGCCGCATGGCGGCGGTATGGTCGTCACCATCGGCGTTGGCGTTGCCGTGCGCGAACGTGGGGTTGCGCGTCGCAGTCCCAGCCGTGTGCGCTTGCAGAGGGCCCTTTCCGACGCGCAGCAAAGGAACGACGGGCTCACAATGGATGCCCATGGTCGGGCCCTCGTCGGCGACCAGACACCGACGCATACTGGCGACAAAGGCGCGCATGTCCTGCGGACGCGCAGCAGGATCCTTGGCCATGACGGTCTGCAACCAAGCGTCGATGGTCGCTGGCAGCGAGACGGTCGGAGCCACGTCCGCCACTCTGGGGACCGGCTCCAGGACGTGCTTTTTGAGCACCTCGATGGGAGTGCTGCCCTCGAAAGGCAGGACACCAGTGAGCATCTGGAAAGCCATGACGCCCAACGCATAGATGTCGACGCGCTGGTCGATTTTACCATCGCCCAGCAGCTCGGGCGCCATGAAATGGGGCGTGCCCAGGACGACGCCCGCGGCCGTGAGCTTGCGTCGTCGCTCGTCGCCCTCGCCGCTGATGACCTTGGCGATCCCGAAGTCGATGACCTTGACCACGTCGTCGCTCTGCCCGCGTTTGACGAGCATCACGTTGGCTGGCTTGAGATCGCGGTGGACCACGCCCTGGTCGTGAGCCTCGGTGAGGCTGCCCGCGATCTGCTCCAGAATGCTCAAAGCACGCGCCGCGCCGAGCGGGCCCTCGACGCGAAGGACGTCCTTGAGGCAGGCGCCCGAGAGGTACTCCATCGCCAGAAAGAGCAAGCCCAGCTCGTCATCCCAGCCAAAGTCATGGATGACGACCGTGTTCGCGTGGCCGAGCTGCGAGGTCCGTCTCGCCTCGAGATCGAAGCGCTCCATGACCAGTGGGTCGTCGCAAAGGTCTCCGTGGAGCACTTTGAGCGCTACGTCTCGCCCGACGGAGAGCTGCTCGGCGAGGTAGACCTCCCCATAGCCACCCCTGCCGAGTAGCCGCTTGATCAGAAAACGTCCGACGACCCGGTCGCCGGCAACCAGTTGACGACTCATGTGGAGCTTCCTCCTGCGGCCGGGCTGCGGCCGCGACCCCCATACGGCGGCAGCGTGTGCGACGCCGCAGTCATGCGCATCCTAAGTCAGCCCTTCGAAGCCGACAAGGGGCCCGGGCCGAGCCGCGAGTTTCGTCGTGCCATGGTGGCCTACAGGCGAAGGCTCTCGTCGTCGACCTCTGTGGCACCAGCCATCGCCAGACCAGCGTGCCCGCCTGGGGCAACCCGCCGAACTTCGCGCAGTCACTCGCCTGGGTCGCCGTTCGCGATTGCAGGGCTCTTGTCGAGACTGCCAGCGAGGCGACCCAAGGCATCGGCGGCGTCCATCTTCTGGAATACCAGCCAGTCTCGCACCAAGACCCCCAAGAGCAGCGAGGCGTCGTCGGTCTGGTCGATCTCCTCGCTGCTGCCTAGCCCCTTGAGGTTGCAGGCATGGCGAATGATGCGTCGCTTCTTCGTCACGCTGCTGGCCTTGTCGAGTTTTGCCAACATCTCGGCTGGTTTCGAACAAGAACCCGCCATGAAGGTGAGGTTCTCGGCCACAACCTGTTCGATGCGCTCGGCCCGCTGCTCCAGCGGAGCGGTGGAAACGCCGCCGAAGCCGTCTCTCAGCCCGCTCGGAAGCTCACACGACGCCAGCAGCCCAGCGAGAACGAGCTCCTGTCGTTGCTCGGGCTCAACGGTCTTGGCGGCCTCGAGGAGCGCGTTCAGAGCGGTCGGGTTGCAGTTGGGACCCGCTTGGGCGAGGCCACAGGATGCGAGCAGGAGCAAAACAAAGAGCACAGCGCCGACGCGGTTCGACGGCCGTGGGTCAGGCCTCCTCATCACCCTCCTCCTTGTCTCTGTCCTTGTCTCTGTCCCTGTCTCTGTCTCTGTCCCTGTCTCTGTCCTTGTCTCTGTCCTTGTCTCTGTCCTTGTCTCTGTCCTTGTCTCTGTCCTTGTCCTTCTCTTTCTTCGCTGGCTTGGGCTTAGTTGCCGACTTTTTGGGTTCCTCTTCTTCCTCGACCAGCTCGTCGTCGTCCTCGTCGCCGAAGTCGACGGCGTCCTTGCCATTGCGTTTGACCCGCACCCGATTTTTGATCGACGGTTTGACAAAGGCCTGGTCGTTCGGGATCAGGCGCACCTCGGTGCGGATCTCGAAAGAGAGGCTCGTCAGGATCTTGCGCATCTCGTCGTAGAAGTTCGTCGATTCGAGGAACTCCCGCGTCTCGCGGGCCACCAGCTTCATGAACTCGCGTTTGGTGTTGTCGGCCTGCTGCAGGATGAAGTTGACGATCTCCTTGGGCAGACGCAGGTCCGTGAGGGTCTGTTTGAGGCCGTCGTCGCTCAGAAAGAGGGAGCCGAGGCTGGCCACCAACGTGCGTTTGACGATGTCCGGGACGAAGCCTTCGAGCTTCTTGCCGAAGCGCCGCTCCCAGAAGCTCTCGCGCTCCGAATCGTCCAAGTTCTCCCGATCGTCGCGCCCCTTCTCGCCCCTTGGCTTCTCGTCGTCGAATTCGTTTTCGAACACGTCGTCGTCGTCTTCGTGGGGTTCATCATCGGTCATAGTGGCACCTCGACAGTGGGGGGGACAAGCTGTGGTCGCTGTGGTCGATCTCACAAACCAATCTCTGCAAGACCCAGCAAAGAAGAAGCCCTACATGGTCCCGGAAGCCACCGACAGCTGGTCGATACGAGCCCGAATCTCTGCGCGGGAGGCATATGCCGCCTCGATTTCGACGGTGCTGAGGTAGAGCTCGTAGAAGTACTTGGCTTGCGATGTGTCGCCCTCGAGTTCGTAGGCCATCCCCATGAGCGCGTAGAGGCCGAAATCGCCAGGTTGGAGGCCGAGCTCTGTCTCCAGGGCATCTCGGGCCTGCACGGGATCGGCCAGGCCTAGGTGGGCTCGAGCGGCGAGCCGGTGCGCTGCGGGCTCCTCCGGAGCCAGGTCGCTCAGGGCTCGCGCGGCGCGCAAGGCCATGACATAGCGGCCTTGCTCGAAGTACTTGGCCGCAAGGCTCTGTCGAGCGTCGGCCTCGCCTTGCAGCGCTTCGTCGTCCAGAACCACGTCGACGGCCATGCGCATCTGCGCGCGGTGGATGTTCTCTCGGGCGGTCTCGAAGGTTGGCTCGGTCTTCACGCACGCTTCCCAGAGGTCGATGGCGCTCGCCATGTCGCCTGAGCAAGCGCGCGCGACTGCCAGCTTGTAGTCGAGCTCGAGCGAGCTGCCGAGACGCGCCCGCACCTCGGTGAAGAGGGTGTTGGCCATGCTGCAGTCCTCTGCGGCCATGGCCATGTCGGCGCGTTTGACGAGCTCTTCGGTCGGTTGGTCGGCCAGCGCAGCGTTCACAGGCGCGACGGGCTCGTCGACCCCTGCGATCGCCGCTTCGGGCTTCTCGGGCAGGCCTTCGGCCGTGACAGGAGGCTCCTCGACGACCGGGGCGAGAGCCCCCTGGGCGCGAGCGGCCTCGATGGAGGCGATGAGTTCCTGTGCGCGCTGCACGTATTTCTGCTCCTCTGGCCGTGTCTCCAACTCGATATAGCGCTGGTAAGCTTTGAGTGCCCCGACGTCATCGCGCATGGCTTGCAGCGACTCGCCCAGCCCGTAGTAGGGATCTGGGTCGTCCTTGGCCTTCTCGATGGTCTTGCGGTAGTAGCGTACGGACTGTTCGTAGTTCTTGAGCTTCTTGTAGCAGATGCCCAAGCGGTAATAGGGGTCGGACTCGTTGGGAGCGATCGTCGTCAGCGACTCATAGGTTTTGACGGCCTCCTCGAACTTCTGCAGCTTCTCGAAGGCGCGGCCTTTTCCTAGGCCAGCATCGTAGTTCGTCGGGTCCAAGACGAGCGCGTCGTCGAAGGCCGCGATGGCCTCCTCGTACTTCTTGTCTTTGTAGGCCGCCCGTCCGGCATCGACGGCGGCCTGCGCGTCGGCGTTGAGCGCGTCGCTGGTACCCCCAGTGTCCTGAGCCCAGCTTGGGGTGGCGCACGAGAGCAGGGCGACTACGGCGATTACCGTCGCCCATTGAGTTGGTCTGTCGAGCCTCATCAGGACCCCACGTCTTGGTTTGTCGTCTTGAAGCCAGCGCCACGAACGGAGTTCGCGCGCCACTCGGCAGTCAGCGGTCTCGAAGCGAGCCAGGTTCGTGCCTACGCGCGATTGAGCCTGCAGAGTCTTGCACTTGGGACTCACAGGGTCAAGGAATGCCTTCCGTGGGCTCCGGGGGCAGCCCTGAGGAGGCTGCGTCACCTATTGACCTATGTTCCCTTGCAGAGCTATGTTCCTTGACATCGTTCGGTCTCCCCAATAGAGCCCGAATCCTAAATCCGCTCGGCCTGTTCGAGGTGTCCGCGGTCGGGTTGCGGGTCCACTCTCCCTCGGTCCAGTTCGGGGGCGACACGCAGCCGGGATCTCGGGTCGAAGGCCGGGAGGGCTACCCATCGAGGCAACGCTATGATCACCGACGATGATGCCATCCGTTATCACTCTTTTCCCACTCCCGGAAAAATCGAAGTCAACCCGACCAAGCCGTGTCAGACCCAGCGAGATCTTGCGCTGGCCTACACGCCGGGCGTGGCCGTTCCCTGCCTGATCATCGAGAAAGACCCGTCCGAGGCCTATCGCTTGACCTCCAAGGGCAACCTCGTCGCCGTCATCACGGATGGCACGGCGGTCTTGGGACTTGGGAACATTGGAGCCCTAGCTGGCAAGCCGGTGATGGAAGGTAAGGGAGTCCTCTTCAAGAGGTTCGCGGGCATCGACGTCTTCGACATCGAGGTCAACGCCAAGACGCCCGACGAGTTCGTGGCCGCCGTCAAAGCCATCGCCCCGACCTTCGGTGGCATCAACCTCGAGGACATCGCCGCACCCCACTGCTTCGAGATCGAGCGCCGCCTCAAGGCCGAGCTCGACATCCCCGTCTTCCACGACGACCAGCACGGCACCGCGATCATCGTCTGCGCCGCGCTGATCAACGCCCTCGAGCTGCAGAAGAAGAAGATTGGAGACATCAAGATCGTCATTGCCGGCGCTGGCGCCGCAGCGATGGCGATCGGACGGCTGATGTTCTCGCTGGGCGCAGATCCCGGCAAGACCCTCATGTGTGATAGCCGAGGGGTCCTGCACACGGGCCGCACCGATCTGACCTCCTACAAGATGGAGTTCGCCCGCGAGACCGCTGCGCGCAACCTGACTGACGCCATGAAGGGCTGCGACGTGCTCGTCGGCGTCTCGGCTGCCAACACCGTGACGCAGGAGATGGTCAAGAACATGGGGCCGCGTCCCATTGTCATGGCCTTGGCCAACCCCAATCCCGAAATCTCTTTCCCTCTCGCCATCGCCGCGCGCAGCGACCTCATCATGGCCACGGGACGCTCGGACTACCCCAACCAGGTCAACAACGTCCTCGGTTTCCCGTTCCTCTTCCGCGGCGCGCTCGACGTGCGCGCCACCTCGATCAACGAGGCGATGAAGCAGGCCGCGGTGCAGGCCTTGGCCTTGCTCGCCCGAGAGCCCGTGACCGACATGGTTCTGCGAGCCTACGGCGTCGACAAGCTCGAGTTTGGCCCCGACTACATCATCCCCAAGCCCCTCGACAGCCGCGTGCTCCTCTCTGTCGCGGCCGCTGTGGCCAAGGCCGCCGTCGCGAGCGGGGTGGCGCGGGAGGCGATCACCGACTGGGAAGGCTACCAACGCCAGCTCGCCGCCCTCCAGGGACCGGGCTACTCCGTGCTCGAACCCCTGCGACGTCAGGTCTACCGCCTCAAGCGGCGAGTCGCCTTCGCCGAAGGTTCGCATCCCAAGGTCATCAACGCCGCCATTACCCTCGTGCGGGACAGCAATTGTCAGCCCGTGCTCGTCGGCAACCGCCAAGAGATTGAGGCGACCGCCGCCGCCATGGGGCAGTCCATCGACGGCATCGAGCTCCACGACCCCATGACCGCGGGGCACATGGACACTTTCTCGGCCGCCTACTGGAAGGTGCGACAGCGCAAGGGCATCACGCTCGAGAGCGCTCGCGTCAAGATGCTCAACCCCTTCAACTACACGGTCATGATGCTCGAGCAGGGGCTGGTCGACGGCGCCATCAGCGGCATCAGCGTGCAGTACCAGGACGCTCTGCGGCCCGCGCTGCAGATCCTCGGCAAGACCCCCCACGGCGTGCCCTGCGGCGTCTACGCCTTGGCCTTCCGCAATCGCCTGATCTTCGCCGCCGACTGCACGCTCAACATTGAGCCCACGCCGGAGCAGCTGGCCCAGATCACCTTCCAGACCGCCAAGGTCGCGCGGGCCTTCGGTGTGGAGCCGAAGGTGGCCATGCTCTCCTTCTCCTCCTTCGGTTCGGCCCAGCATCCGGCCGCCACGAAGATGGCCAAAGCGGTCAGCCTCGTGCGCGACATGAAGCCCGACTTCCAGGTCGATGGCGAGCTGCAAGCCAACCTCGCCTTCGACGTCGTGCTGCGCGACACGAAGTATCCCTTCTGCGATCTCAAGGGTGAGCCCAACGTGCTCATCTTCCCCGATCTGCAGTCGGCGAACATCGCCTACAACTTGCTCTCGAGCCTGGGCGGCGCCACCGCCATCGGCCCCATCCTCGTCGGTGTGAAGGGCGCCTTCACCGCGCTGCGGATGGGATGCGACGTCGAGTCCATCGTCAACATCGCGGTCATCACCGCGGCGTCGGTCGGGCAGGGTGGTTTGAGCAACGGCAAGTAGAGAGCGAAGCTCCGCGCGTTCGAGCCGGGTCTGGTGGGTCTCCACCAGGCCCGGTTTGGTTTCGGCTCCCCTTCGGCCGGTGGGTGGGTGCTGGTGCGCTTGGGGCTTGGGGTTCGTTCCTGCGAAGCGGGTTCC
>PFUG01000617.1:0-1941 GCA_002789955.1 Deltaproteobacteria bacterium CG_4_9_14_3_um_filter_63_12
TCGTAGGGGCGCCGCGTGCTGCGCCCTCCCCAGAGCAGTGCGACGGTTTCGTAGGGGCGCCGCGTGCTGCGCCCTCCCCCTGCCCCCCTCCCCCGAAACGGGCCCGAAACGGGAGAGGGGGAATCCAGCTTCGTTACTGGGGTTCCCGCGGCTGTGCTCTCAGGAACGCAAAAAATCCACGTCGTCCGAAGCTTTGCGCCTCGCAGCCCGCCCAGCCGCAGTCCCCGCCTAGAGCGCGGCTTCGCCGCGCGGATCAACAGAGCTTGCGTCGATCTTTTTCTCGTTTGCACCGCCCGACTCACCGAGTAAGGTCTCCCCAAAATTCGAGTAGGAGTCGCTCTCGCCATGAAGAAACTGATACTAATCTTTACCCTCGCCAGCCTGGCCGCCGCCTGCGAGGGCCAGGACACGCAGGTTCAGCGCACCCAGAGCGCTCCGCTCAGCATTTCCGGCGCGCCCGACAAGTCTGCGACGCTGTCCCGCTCCCTCGCCGCCTTTCCCGACTCTATCCTGCTGCCGTGGGGCGCTGGCGAAGGTCAAGTCGGACTCATCCCAGCCGCCCCCGAACGAGCGGCCTTCGGCCCGCTCTCAGCGGCCATCGGCAACGACGGCACGGTCTTTATCCTCGATCAGGTCAACGGCCGGCTCGTCGAGTTGGCTCCCAACGGCACCTGGCGAGGGACGCGCCCTGCCCCGTTGGCACCCACGGATCTGAGCGTCGACTCCGCCGGACGCCCAGCCGTGCTCAGCCTCGTCAACCACCGCCTCTCCATCGTCGAGGAGCAAGGCGTCGTCGAGGAGATCGAGACACCCATGGTGCTCCAGGTCGGCGCCCTCAGCTCCACACGCCAAGGAGACTTTCTCCTCCTCGGCGCGCACCAAGAGACCTTCAGGCTCGGCAGGCCTGGGGCTTGGATCGGCTGGCCGGACTTGCTCAAGACCAAGGTCGAAGGCCACGCCCAGGAGTGCGGTGGAGAGCCCCTCCAGACGCTGCTGCAGGATGGACGCGCTTGGCTCCTGCATCGCGTTCCCCTGCAACAAGAATCCGAAAGGGTCGAGCTGCAAGGGACCGAGGGCGTCGCCTCGGCGGTGGTGCTGGCCTCCCTAAGCTCCAACGAAGCCTTGGTCGTGCTCGAGCGCTGGCAAGGAGCGGGGGTCGTTCGCAGCCTCGCCCGCTACGGGCCGTCGGGTGAGCTGCATGCGGAGACCCCGCTCGTCGGGCAACCCGTCAGCTTCCCCTTCAAGGACCTCGTCCCGGCGGACGACAGCGCGGTCTTGCGCCTTTTGCCGCACGAAGACGGCTTGCGGCTCGAAGTCATCCGGGTCGGAGGGGCATCATGAAGCGGCTTTTCCCTGTCTCCATCGCTCTGTGCGTGCTCGCCGTGCCCTCCTTGGCCGCCGCCCAGTTGACCAGCGCTGAGGTCATCATCAGCGCGCAGACCTACGCCCAACACCCGTGGCACTGCTCCCCCGCCAACTTCACGGCCAGCTGCGCCCCTGGGTACCGCTCGGAATTTAGCGAGGGCGACCACATGGGTCTGCCCTACGATTGGGGCGGATACATGTCGCTGCACACCTTCGACACGGGCATCGCCAGTGGCTTGGGGGCGGGCTCCCGCTCGAGCGACGGCGAGCTCGCCTGCACGGTCGGGTTGGACTGTTCGGGCTTCGTCAGCATGGTTTGGCAGGAGGCGCACCTGTCCACGCGGTCGATTCCCGACCTCACGCGGGTGATCACCATCCCCGAGCTCAAGCGCGGCGACGTGATGAATATGTACGACTATCACGTCGCGCTCTTCTCCCATCTGCAGGCCGACGGCCGGCCTTTCTTCTACGAAGCCGCTGGTTACAACGTGCACCAAACCTTCAACCAAGGCTGGGCCTACTTCAACGGCTATACCCCGCGCCGCTACCTGCCGGACACCGACAACCCCAACACCG
>PFUG01000617.1:1950-7114 GCA_002789955.1 Deltaproteobacteria bacterium CG_4_9_14_3_um_filter_63_12
GAACTGCCGGCAATCCGCTGGTCATCGGGGCCTTCCCCTTCACGCACTCAGGCAACACCTCGACCTCCAACAGCTCCATGTTCGACTACTGCGCGCTGGCGCCCACTACACGAGAGACGGGGCCCGAAGTCGTCTACTCCATCACCCTAACCCGTCCGGGCCGACTCACCGCATCGGTGCAAGACGTCGTCGGGGTCGACATCGACCTCCATATCTACAACGGACTGAATGAAGGAAGTTGTATCGCGCGCCATGACAGCACTCTGGACGTCCGGTTGGACTGTGGGACCTACTATTTGGTGGCTGACACCTACGCCAACGCGACCACGACGTTTGCCGGCGCCTACGACCTCATCGTCGACTTTGCGCCCGAGACTGGCAGCACGTGTGGAGCCAACACCGGCTATGAGTTCCTCGGCGACATCGGCGCCCCGTGTGGCTTTCCCGGCAACCCGAATCTGTCTTTCTGCAACGAGAATCTCGGGACCACGACGTGTTTGTATTCGGCCACGGACTCTTTCTGCAGCGTCGAGTGCGCGGCGAGCTCGGACTGCGTGGGGGACTTCCCAGGTGGCTGCTGCGAGGACCTGGGGCAGGGGGAATTCTACTGCTTGCCAGCAGCGTACTGCACTCCCGTAACGCCAGAGGCCACGGATGTTTCGCCTGCCGACACGAGCGCGCCAGACACGTCAGTGACGCCGGACGCAACGCTGGTGCCAGCCGACACGTCGACCTCTTCGGACACCTCGGTCACGACGGACACCTCGGTCGCGACGGACACCTCGGTCACGACGGACACCTCGGTCGCGACGGACACCTCGGTCGCGACGGACACCTCGGTCGCGACGGACGCAACCGTTTCCGACACGAACGCAGCCGACACCACCGCGATCCCTTCGGACACCTCGACCGTGGCGGACACTCTCGGCGCCGACTCGGGTGAAGAGGCGCTCGCGCCGCTGACCGCGGGCGAAGAGGGCTGCGGCTGCACGATCGCGGACTCGAGTCGCGGTTCGGCGGCTGGGTTCGCGCTCTTCTTCGCCGTCGTGCTCGGCCTCGCGAGACGTCGCTCCTGCCACAGGCCATGATTGAGTTCAGGCGACGTTCGAGTGTAGGGACGTCGCTGGCTCGCTTCGAGCGAGCGGGGGTCCGGCGTTCGACGCAGCTTGGGGCGGCGAGGGTTTCTTGCGAGTCGAGGACGCCTCGGCGGCAGCCGCCGAGCACGACGACGACGCAACGGGGCGCGCTTTGCGACCGCCGACAACGGTCCGAAGGGGAAGACGTTGGCGAGCGTGGGGCTGAACGAAGTTCTCGAAGTTCGCGTGAAGTATTGACGAAGACCAGGGAGAGTGCTAATTCGCTTTTCACTCGACACGGCGTTCGGCGACGAGCGTTTGTGTTGGTTGTGGGGCGTTAACTCAGTGGGAGAGTGCCACCTTCACACGGTGGAAGTCGCAAGTTCAAATCTTGCACGCCCCATACCTCGAAAGCCCAGTCTTTGACTGGGCTTTTGTCGTTCTTGCCGCCATTCGACGCCCGCGCTCCTTGTGAATGCTCACGATTCGCTGCACCTCCAGGATGTCGGACTCTCGCGGAAAGGGACACAGTGACCCAGAGCTCCTCGTCCCGAGGCTGTCGCTGAGCGCAGCGTCGGCCTTCTTCGCACAGGCCACAAAGAGCGTTGCGGGACACAAAATCTGTTCGGAACTGCTCGGGCTCTCATGGTACTTTTTGGACCGAACCTGAAGCGGACCCACTTGCCTTGGACATCTCGATGAAATTCCTCATCCCCGCCATGACCTTCGCTTGGCTCGCCCTCTCTTCGCTCGCCTGCGACGACGGCGCCCAAGAGCACCACCCCAGCCGCATTGCCCCGTTGGGCTTCGAGCTCGTCGTGGATGCGAGCCAGGCGTCAGCGCTCTCCGTTGCCGCCTCGGATCTGGTTCAGGCCTGGGTCACCATCAAGGGGCTCGACCCCAGCGACGAGGCCATTCGAACCTCTCTCGAGTATGCCGTGGCCCCCGAGCTGGTGGTGGTGAAGGTCGAGCCCGATGCGCTGGGCGAGTTGGGCGAGCAGGGGTTCAGCATCAGCGCCCTGGACTTTGGTCGGGGTCGCGCCGGGCTGGAGGTCCGCGCCGCCACGGACACCGGCGCGGCCTATGGACTCTACGACATCGCGGCAGAGCTTGGGGTTCGCTATTTCCATCCCAAAGACACCTTCTTCCCGTCAAACCCAGCGCTCACGCTGCCAACCACGCACTACGACGGCACCGCACAGAAGCCGAACTTTGCCCTTCGCGGCTTCCACCACCACACTCAGCACCCCATCCCGATGAGCGACTTCCTCCTGCGACCCGAGGGGGATGGCTTCCGAGACGAGGTCAGCCGCGAGCTCCGCTGGCTCCTACGCAACCGCCAGAACGCCCTGAGCTTTCAGCTCCTCAAGGGCGTCGACATGGCGACCTGGCTCCCCTACATCGCCTCGATCTCCGAGGAGGCGCGCGGCCTTGGTATCCAACTCGGCGTCGTCACCAGCTTCGCCGACCAGCAGCAGAACAACTACAAGCTCATCGACGACGAACGCCCAGAGGACGAGCAGATCCGCGAACGACTCGAGCTCCTCACCCAGGGCGGCTTCTCCTTCATCACTTTGCAGTTGGGCACCAGCGAGTTCACCAAACCCACCGACCTACAGGCCTTGCAGTGGATCGAGACCGCCAGCGCCACTCTCGCCGACCATCATCCTGACGTCGAGCTCAACATCTGGATCCACACGACCTGCTCTTTGAAAGCCGATGACGGCAGCTACTACTACCACCTCCCACAACGCTCCAATTCCAGCGTCGGGGCCTGGGTCCACACGGTCATGTTCCACAACCTCGAAGACCCTGCTCCCGTCTATGACTGCGACAACTTCGTGCAGCAGCAGGACTTCTTGCGAGAGGAGAGCGGCCGCCGCGCTCTGAGCTACTTCCCCGAGACCGCCTGGTGGTTGGGTTTCGATAACAACTTGCCCCTCTCCCTGCCCATCACCGGCACCTCCCGCGCGCACGACATCCAGGACCTCCTGCCTGACTACGACGTCTCCGGACACATCACCTTCACCACTGGACGCGAGTGGAACTATTGGCAATACGACCACTACCTCACTCGCGCGACCTGGGACCGAAGCATCTCCTGGGAAGATTACCTCCAGTGGATCGAACCGATGTACGGCGTTGACGGCGACTCCGTCTACACCCTCCTGCAAGGGTGGACCGAGCAGCAGGTCAAGGACTTCTTCAAAGAAGCGCCGCTAATCTACTTCACCCTCGCTGGCGAACTGCCCCAGGACGAGGTAGGCGAGCGAGCGGGGATTCTGGCCCGCCGACCCAAGCGCTCCTATCGCAGCGTCCTCGAGATGGACGACACCACCTTTGCGGCCTGGCAGACCGACGAGCTGCAGAGATTGAGGGACATGCGGGCCACCTATGCCGCGCTGCTGGACCAATTCCCAGCGACCGCTGCAGGGGCGAGCTCTCAGAGTACGGGCCTCATGAAGGAGGTGCGAGTCGTCTCCCAGGTCTACGTCCGAAGGCTCGAGCAGGCCATCGAGCTCTATGAGGCCGTCGTCGAGGCTCGAACCTGGGCCGTCGAACAACAAAACCCTACCCCTGACTTGGCGGTGCGCGAACGAGCCCAAGTGGCCGCAAACCTCCACTTGGAGGCGGCAAGGGCCATCTCTGCAGCGGTGGAGGTCGAGCTGCGCGACATGGAGGCCAACTACCGCTACCCAGTGGAGCTCCTGGCCAGGATGAAACCGGAGTCGCTCACCAGCTACCCCTACGGATATCTCGAGCAGACCTCCACAGCCTACTTCTGGCACCGCCGAGACGACCAGTTGGAGAGCTTCCTCGCCCGCGTCTTCGATGAGAGCAACGACACTTGGCTCAGCGAGCCCGATCTCCTCTTCTACACCAACGCGAGCTCGACGCGGCTCACCGCTCCAGACGACCCCGTCGCTGGCAGCGTCATCGTCAGCTTCGTTCCCCAGCTCCTCTTCGGCCTGCTCGACTACGACGCTGCCGCCGGGACCATGAGCCTGCTCGTCGCCCAGGACTTCAACGAGAACTTCCTTCCCGACGAAGGCCTGAGCGAAATCAGAGTCGATGGCGCACTCGACGGCCTAGGGGGTTGGAGTGGCGACGTGGGCGTCTTCTCGCTTACGGTCAGAGACACCTCCGAGGTTCTACTGGGCACGCTCGATGTGCAGAACGCCCACTTCACGCTAGAGCTCGTCGTTGACGGCGCCCTCCCCTCCGATCTTGGCAAGGGAACGCTGAGCGGCCAGGTGCCCTCCGCAGGACTGCTCGCCATCATTCTTGCGGTTCCAGGGATCGACGTGGAGGGCGCCACGAACCTCCTCAAGCAGATCTATGAGGTGCCCGTCGAGGACCCGCTGCCAGAGCTGTTGGAGGTGGCTTTCCTGTTCAGTTTCAAACGTGCTGAGCCCTGATTCTGACCGTCGACACCGACGTTTCCTCGCCCCCCCAGCTCCAAGCTGCGCCAACTCATGTCCGCCATCGACTCCCTCCCATCCCTGCCCTACGCGCAGCAACTCCGCATCATCCGCGACTGCATCTCCTCCCGATCCCAGCTCGCGCCAATGCTCGGCATCCTCGCTGGACTCCCGGACCACGAGCCGCTGAGCCAAGCCTTCTGTCAGCTCGCCGAGGCCGGGCTGCTCGATGAGGTCGCCCCGACCCTAGCCCACCTCTTCGTGTCGCTGCCGGACACTGGCATCGGGCGCGTCTTGCGAGGGTTGGGCGAAGCCGCCATCAACCCAAGACAACACGCTCACCTCGTCGACGCCCTCTCCGCAGCGGTGCGCAGCCTCCCCGTCGAGCGCATCGCCGCGCTCTGCCTCATGGACCGATGGCTCAAGAACAGCGCCCCCGAAAGCCGCGCGGCCTTGATCGACGAAGCGTTCAAACAGGCTGAAGACGCGCTCGTCCGCCGAGCCCCCGTCCCTCACAACGTGCTGCTCCGCATCCCCGGAAGCCGCCTCGCCACCCTCGATGCCGTGGCCCAAGCACTAAGCGCTCAAGAGGCTTGGAGCAACACCACAGCCGCCTTTGCGAGGCAGGTCCTCGACCTCCTCCAGGCCCTCCCCCGCTCGCTCTCC
>PFUG01000617.1:7139-7425 GCA_002789955.1 Deltaproteobacteria bacterium CG_4_9_14_3_um_filter_63_12
ATCATCGCCATCGACAGCGACGCCGCCCGGGTCTGGCACAACGGCGTCCCCTTCGACGCAAAGGACGTCGTCGGGGTCTTGTCCATCGGGCAGACCACCAAAGCACGCGAGCAGATCGGCTTCTTCGGCGTCGGCTTCAAGTCGGTCTACGAGATCTCGGAGCGCCCCCGCATCGATTCCGGGTTGTTCTGCTTCGAGATCGCCGACGTCTCCATCCCGAGACGCCTGCATCCCGAACCTCGCCCACCACACCTCCCAGAAGGCGGCACCCTGCTCACCCTGCCCT
>PFUG01000501.1 GCA_002789955.1 Deltaproteobacteria bacterium CG_4_9_14_3_um_filter_63_12
TCCCTGGTCCTCGGCCCTCGTCGCCGAATATCTCTTGCTCGCCGCTGACCGCCAGGCATCTCAAGTCCGCGTGGTTGGCCGCTGAGCGAGAACACTTGTCTCTCTAAGGCTCGCGAATTCAGCTCAAATCGGACCGTTCACAATACTCGCTGCGAACCATGCCCACAACGACGACCACTGGCCAAGATCCGAGACCCCGCGCCCAATTCCACACCCCAACGGTGATTTCCCTGCAGCTGGCGCTGGCTGCGCTGCTGGCGCTCGGCTGCAACGGCCACTCGACGCCGCCCGAGGCCTCGACGTCATCAGCAGAGGCCTCGTCGGGCGGGGTCAAAGAAGGCGCACTCGAGGCGACTGACGTCGCAATGGAGGCGACGGACGCGGCTGGAGGCGAGCAAGAAACAGCGAAAGGCACCAACGACGAAGCCATTGAGCGCAGCGCGGACGGCTCGGAGAGCGGCGCCGACAGTGTGGTTGCCGCTGACGAGGAGTGGAGAGAGCACTTTTGGTCCTCGCCACAGGACCCGCCCACCGAGTTTCTGGACGCCGTCTCGCCCGAGCTCACCGGGCGGCACTACCTGGCGAGCGACGAGTGGAACGTCCACCTCTTCATCCAGGACATCGAGAACCTAGGCGGCGCCTACGTCGGCGTGGGGACCGACCAGGCCTATCTCTTCATTGGTTGGCAGAAGCCCGAGTACGCCTGGCTGGTCGACTACGACCCGTGGGTCGTCGCGCTGCACCGAGCCTATGGGGTGTTCTTCGACAAGGCCGAGACGCCCGAGGAGTTTCGGGCGTTTCTGTCCACCAAGAGCTTGGATGGCACCGAGGCGCTGCTCAGGGAGCAGTTTGCGGGCGACAAGGACGCGCATCTGATTCGTCTCGCGTTCCGCAAGGCCAGGCGTCGCGCGGCCTCGCGGCTGCAGAAGCTGCAAGAACAGCTGGACGGCTTGGGCATCAAGGGGTTCATCAACGACCAGGACACCTACGACGCCGTGCGGACCCGGGTGCGCGCTGGCAAGGTGCGGCCGATGCTCGCCAACCTCCTCGAAACCAAAGGCCTGCGCGGGATCGGCGCGGCCGCCAAGGCGCTCGACGTGCCCATCCGCGTGCTCTACCTCTCCAACGCTGAGGAGTACTGGAAGTACACGGACAACTACCGCCAAAACATCGCTGGGCTGCCCTTCGACGAGCGCTCGGTGGTGCTGCGCGCCATCTCTTCGCAGCCCAAGAACAACGACTACCACTACTTCGTGCAAGGGGCGCTCAACTACCTCACTTGGCTCGCCGAGCCGCGCATCGACTCGGTCTTCTACGTGGCGCGACGACGGCGGATCAAGTCCATGGACGACATCCCCTTTCGGCGCATCACCGAGGGCCCAGAGAGCGGGCTGGAGCGCAAGCGCAAACACGCCGACCGCGATCTGCCTCCCGATGACCAAGACCAGTGAGCGCTAGGGTCTGCAGGGCTGCGTTGCCGAGAGTGTTCGGTCGTGTTAGTGAAGGCGATGTGCTGCGCCCCGCTCGGCGAGTCCTCAGATGTAGCGGCTTGGCCGTCGCGCGCGCTTCGTTCTCATCACAGCCTCCAACCTTTGGGCCCGTCATGAACCGACTCGTCCCTCTGATCTCCTTGTGGATCCTTCTTTCTCTCAGTGCTTGCAACACGCCGACCAAGGACGACGCTGCCACCGGGACCGCCAAGACGGAGAAGGCTACGTCCGAGCCCGGGGGCCCCTCGAAGGTGGACGCAGCCGCGGCCCCAAACGTCGTCGAGCCCGGCGAGGGCGACCCTGAAGAGGCCGAGGCGGAGCCGCCGGACACGGCTCCCGAGGAGGCGCCGATCTTGGGCGACGAAGGCGTCGAGGGCGCTGGCGACGGGACCGCCATCGACCCGAGCGCAGTGGCGGACAGCATCGCCGCCATCGACGGTGTGTTGGAAGGCGAGCGCTACGATCTCTTCTGGGGCTCGAAGGAAGATCCGCCGGCTGAGGAGCTGCATGGGATCACGCCCGAGTTCGAGGGGCGGCATTACGTCTACGGCGACGAGTACAACCTTCAGCTCTTCTACCCCAAGGTCAAAGACCTCGGTGGCGCCTATGTGGGCGTGGGTGCCGACCAAGCCTACATCACCATCGCGTGGCAGAAGCCCGAGCTCGCCTGGCTCATCGACTACGACGAGTGGGTCGTGTCCATCCACGCGGCCTATCGCGTCTTCTTCAGCCTGGCCAAGACCGCAGACGAGTTCCGAGGGTTCTGGGACAAGGACAACGAAGATGCGACCCTGGCGCTGTTGGACAAGGAGCTCGCCGACCATCCGAAGCTCCAGCTCATCAAGAAGCTCTACAAAGCCAACCGCGGAGGGCTGCGCTACCGCATGACTCGCCTGCAGAAGACCTTCGAAGCCGCCAATGTGCCCTACGTCTTCTACGATCAAGAGGCCTACGAGGTCGTGCGCAACTTGGTCCTGCAGAAGCGCATCCGGCCGCTTTTGGCCAACCTCCTCGACGACGAGGGCATGGTCGGCATCGGCGCGGCCGCCAAGGCGCTCAACGTGCCCATCCGCGTGCTCTACGTCTCCAACGCCGAGGAGTACTGGAACTACGAAGACCAATACCGCGCCAACATCAACGCGCTCTTCTTCGACGAGAAGTCCATCCTCATGCGCACCCTCTCGACTTGGAAGCGCAACAAAGACTACCAGTACGCCGTGCAGGGCGCCCAGAACTACGCCGGTTGGCTGACCCGCAAGTGGGTCGAGCGCGTCTCCTACATCGTGCAGCGCCAAGCGGTCTCGAGCCCGGATGAGACCCCGTTCATCGAGACGACCCTCGACATCGAGACGGCCGAGGCGAACCGGGCGGCGCGCAAGGAGCGCAAGAAGAAGGGCAAGTAGGCTCGAATCCTGCGTTCCAACAAGAAAACCGTTGAGAACTGCGGCCTGCCCCCTTAGACTGAGCGAGTCATCAAACAGGAGGCTGAAATGGGCGCAGGAGTTCGGGGTTTGTTCGCAGTCACGGCCGCGTTGCTCATCACGCTGGGTTCCACGACGCAGAGCGTGGCTCAAGACCAGCCCTTTGAGGCCGGCAGCCTCATCATTCCCATGGATACAAACTACCAGGACGCAGGCATGTTGCAGGCGTTCGGGCTCGTCTACCAGTTGATCCTCCAGGGCGTCGAGGTGAATTGGGTTATCCAGAACGGCAAGGCCTTTGGTGACGCCGATTTCGTCACCGATGCGACCGATTGGAGCACGCTGGCGACGATCTCGGCCCACGGCTATCGCGGAGGCCCGTTCGTCATCGACCTCGCCGACGTCGCCGCGGCCACCCCCATCATCACCGCGTGGAAGCTGGGCCACACCACGACCGTGCACGTCGCGACCGCTGGCTTCGTCGGACACGTCAAGGTCCACATGGTCGCCGCGCCCAAGATCGCGATCTTCGCCGATGGCCACGAAGACATCGCCATGGACTACCTCAACGCCGCGGGCATCCCCGACTCGACCGGAGCGGCGTGGACGGCGGCCTCGCCAGACGCGCTCACGGTCAACGAGGTGCGCGGCCTGACGGACACCGTGCACGACGACGGCGCGCTCTTCGATGGGGCAGGGAGACCCGCGTTCTGTGAGTTCATGTCGATGCACTGGGGGGTCAAGGACCGCAACAAGGTCGGCGGCGAAGAGGTCGTCGCCGAGGTGCGGTCGTTCTTGAGGTATCGGACGCACTTCTTCGCCGAGTGCCAAGCGGTCAACGCCTTCGAGAACGCCATCAACGGGCGTTTTCTTACCACCAATGGGTTCTTGATCGCCGCCGACCCCTCGCCCTTGGTCCTACAGAACCAGTGGTATCCCTTCGCCCAGCTCGACGGCGGCTTCACGACCGTGGGAGGCAGCGAGCGCTCTTATTCGCTGCCGCCAGGAGACGTCTACAAAGGCAACGACATCGTCATGATGACCAAGAGCGGCACCACCCCGCTCGTCGGACAGAGCGACCTGTGGATGACAGGCTACCTCGACGCGGGCTGCTCCATCGCCGACGAGTCCGAGAGCTGCATGGTCGGCGTGGGCAAGATCAGCTACCTGGGCGGCCACTCCTATGAAATCAAGACCCCCATCACGGCCAACCTAGACAGCCAGGGGACGAGACTCTTCCTCAACTCTCTTTTTGAGGCCGACTGCGTCACCGACTGGGCGGCGCCCTACGTTCAGGTCACCAAGACCGGCCCTGGTGCAACGACAAATTCGACCGTCTCCTTCACCTTCGACTACGCCAACTTTGGCTCAACCACCGCTTTTGATGTGGTCATCAGCGACACTTTGCCCGCCGGCATGACCTTCGTCAGCGCCACGGGGGGCGGCACAGCGGTCGGCGGGGTTGTGACTTGGCATCTCGGCGGCGTCGCCAATGGCGCAGCCGGCAGCGTCACACTGACAGTCAGCCTCGCAGGTGAGGGCGTCTACTCCAACACCGCGCTCGTCACCTACTTCGCTGGCAACACTCCCCAAAGCGTGAGCACCAACGCCGAGACCGTCGATTATCAGGTGGACACCGACAACGATGGTTGCTCTGACGCCGTCGAAGGCACCATGGGCACCAATCCACTGCTCGCGGACACCGACCTCGACCTCATCGGCGACTGCGTCGACAACTGCCCGCTGAGCTACAATCCAGCTCAAGATCTGTCCTCTGACATCAACAACTGTGGGGCGTGCTACAACCTCTGCGATTTCCCCGACGCCACCAGCCAGTGCATCGGAGGCAGCTGCAGAATCTCGGTGTGCGACCCAGGCTTCGACAACTGCGATTTCGACACCGCAAATGGCTGCGAGACCAGCTCCGCGAGCTTCGCCACCGACCTGGCCAATTGCGGCGGCTGCGGTCTGGTCTGCGCGACCCCCAACGGCACGCCCGCCTGCCTGGCCGGCCTCTGCAGTGTTGTGGCTTGCGAGACCGAGCGCTTCGACTGCGACGAGCTCAGCTTCAACGGCTGCGAAAAGACCCTCACCAACCTTCAGACCGACCTGGCGAACTGTGGCGCCTGCGACAACTTCTGCAGCGGTCCGAACGCCATCTACCAGTGCGTGGCGGGCGCCTGCAGCCTGCAGGGATGCCAAATCGGCTTCCACGACTGCGACCTGGCTCCTGCGAACGGTTGCGAGACGACCAGCGACACGTTGACCCACGACGCCAACAATTGCGGCACCTGTGGAATCGTCTGTATGGCGTCGGGCGCCACCGCCGCCTGCGTCGCTGGGCTCTGCCAGCTCGGGACCTGCGACAGCGGGCTCAGCGACTGCGACCAGGACGCCTCTAACGGCTGTGAGTTCGACACTTCGGCCTTCGCCACGGACCCCAACAACTGCGGCGCCTGCAACCATCTCTGTGCAGCCACCAACGCCACGACCGAGTGCCAAACCGGCTCGTGTATCATCACGGAATGCGCCGACGACACCTTCGACATCGACGCCGACCCCAGCAACGGATGCGAATACGCCTGTGAGGCCCTGGGAGAGGACACCAACTGCGACAACATCGACGACGACTGCGATGGGGTCGCCGACAATGGCTTCGCCGGCAGCTGCGGCGTCGGCGCCTGCAAAGTGCTCGGCACCTGCGCCGACGGTGTCGTCGACTGTGTTCCAGGCACGCCCTCCATCGAGGGCGTAGGCAACACCTGCACCGATCGCATCGACAACGACTGCGATGGCATTACCGACCAGGCGGAAGAGAACTGTCTCTGCAGCGCCGACTTGGACTGCGATGACCTCGTCCCCTGCACCCTCGATGTCTGCGGCCAGGACGGAGATTGCACCAACGACCCAGCTCCAGAAGAGACGGCCTGCGACAACGGCGAGAGCTGTGAGGGGCTTGGGCGATGTCGCGCAAATGTCTGCGAGGCGGTCACCTGCGACGACGTCGACGCTGACACCGACGCCGACACCGCCGCCAACTCTGACGTAGGTCCGTCTGACACGAGCGTGACCGAGCCGGCTCTAGACGTCAGCGTCGATGGCACCGGCAGCAGCGTCGAAGGCGACGCCACCAGCCCGAATCCCGTCGTCAAGAGCACGGAGTCGGGTTGTGGCTGCCAAGTTCTGCGCGCTGACGCGAAGGGCGAGCGCTCTGTCCTACCCGGACTGTTCCTGGTTCTGTTGGCCTTTGGCTTGCTCAGAGTTCGCAGAGTCTCTTGAGCCGAAGGAACCGCGCCGCCGAGCGGGCCTCGGCGGCGGCGGTCCTATTTCGAGCTTCTGTTTCGTTTCCCGGCGTCCGCTCGCCGATTAGACCGGCAGCGCCTCGAGCACTCGGTCGTAGTACTTGCGCATCACCGCCTGGGTCAGCGCGACGTTGGCGGCAGGGCCCACCAGGACGGTCCACAGGTACTCGCTATCGCCCAGAGGGCTGGCCAGCGCGGTCCCTGCGGAGGACTCCAGCACCAACGACAGCGCCTCGTCGTCGAAGCCAAGTCCGGCTTGCGTGATCCGATACTGCTTCAACATCTCGGCGAGGTAGGCGTTGCCTGTATCCGCGTCGACTCCAGCTTCGGAGCGTGAGGCGATGGAGGTCCCCTCGACGTGGTGGACGACTCCCGTCGCTGCGAACGCCGTGAGCTCTTCACTGAATGCTTTGAGGATGTCGTCGAGCGCCATGAGGACTCCGTGAATGTGGCCGAGCGTCGAGTCTAGTGAAGTAGGCGAACGCGAGCCTGTCATTTGCCGAGAACCAACTACTCCCACTGAACTCCCCCTCTCCCGTTTCGGGGGAGGGGGCCGGGGGGCGGGGGCGGGGGAGGGGGCGGGGGAGGGGGGCCGAACGAGCGGTTAGTGGCCGAGCACCGCGCTGAGCGGTGCGTCCAGTCGTCGCATCACCACGCGAGCGATGCCGAGGTTGCCGTCCTTACGCAGCATGACGATCTGCGCGAAGGGCGACCCAGGAACCACACGGACGAGCAAGTAATGCGTCGCCGTAGTGAGCTGGAGCGTCTGCAACGCTGCGCTCTCACCGAACGCGCCAGCGCCTTTGAGCCCGTTGCGGACGAGCTGTCCGTAGTAGGCCGCGAAGGCGTCGGCGTCGATGCCTGAGTCTGGGGCCACCACTCCGCCAGCGGAGACCCCCTCTTCGATGTGCACGATCCCTGCGGCGACGAACTCGGGGACGTCGCTGCGCAAGGAGTTGAGCAGGTTTCGCAGAGACTGATGCGCGGCGCCAAGCTGCGCCGGTCGTTGACGAAGGGGTTCGGTCTTTGGGCTTTCCATTACTCGCGATGCGGGCTGAATGCCCATATGGCTCGTGGGTCTCAAGAGTGGACCTCGGGGCAAAGTGTCTTCGTGGTGCACCTCGGCGATGTCGTCGAGCGCGTGTTCTGCGGGGAGCTCGATGGGCTCTATGGCCATCTCGGCCAGCTCGTCGTCCGAGAAACCCAAGGGGTTGTCGTCTTCCTCGAAGGCCGCTTTGGCGGCCTTGCCGATGCTCTCGTCGTCTTCCCAGCCGTCGATGGGGATGTCGACCTCCGGCTCGAACTCCTCGGGCAGACCGTTCTCGTCCAGCCAGGCCTTGGCCTCCGCCAAGATGGACTGCCAGCTGCGCTCGATGGACACCGCAGAGGGCGTGAAGTCGCCCTGCATGAAGATGTCACCCTGCTGCAACCCCAGCATCGTCCAAGCGGCCGCAGGACCCACAATGTCGTTGAACGTGGCGTGCGTGATGCGGCCCTCGGACACCTCGAAGCGGCCGCGCCGTCCACGGTGGTTCAAGTGCAGCAGGACGGTGCGGTCGCACAGACAGAGCAAGGCGAGGATATCGGCCAGCTCGAGGTCGTTGAGCACGCCACGGAAGCGCTCACCCTTGTCCAGCACTTCGCCGATCAGGTCGCGCAGCTCCTGGATGTCGAAGGGTTTGTTGATGAAGTGGGTCACCCCGAGTGAAGGCTTGAAGCCCGCCTCGGCGTTTGTGCTGAATGCGGTGGTGACGATCAGCGCGGCTTCCGGCACCACGTCCTTGGCCCGCAGAATCAGGTTGAAGCCGTCGACGGAGCCCGTCACTCGTGTGTCGGTGATCAACAGTCTTACGGATTGCGACTTGAGGAGGTTCAGGGCTTCTTCGCCCGTCGAAGCCGTGTGAACCTTAACATCTGGGTTGTCCTTGAAGAGGTTCTTGGACAACGCCCAGAGGAGATCCTCCTCGGCGTCCACGATGAGAATGTGAATCATTCGCGCATCCTGAGGGTCGCCGCGCGGCGGGGGCCGCAAAGCGCACGGGATTGCCGGGAGGTCGACCGAGCCTGCCGTGTAGGTCAATCGGTCGTAAAAAGGCCTGGCAATCGAATCCAATGAAGGAGCCGCGCAGTGCTGCGCCATGGGGCCGAGCAAAAGCGCGAAGTCGCAGAATGGTAGTGAGGCCCAGACGCACTGTCAATCTGCGTCTCCCCTCGAACTGCCCGACAGATGCTGGCTTCTGAGCCTGTTTCTACTCGTCGTAGGAGTCGTCCATCATACTTTCGTCGCCCTTCTTCTTCTTCGGCGGGTCCCACTCGCCGGGCTCCCAACTGTCAAAAGACCCGTCGTAGTTGAAGAGCATGTCGTCGTTGAGGACGTCGGCCTCGTTGCTGCCCATGTGCGCATCCATCTGGGCGTAGAGCTCGTCGTACTCGACTTGTTCTTCCTCGGTGAGGGTCTCACCTGCCGAAATCTTGCTGCTGATCTCCGCCACCCGATTCATCGCCTCTTCCTCGGCCGCCTCGGCTTCGGAGAGCTGTTCGTCGCTCGCCTCTTCGGCGTTGGCCTGCCCGCCGCCGGTGTAGCTCTTGTTGAGGGTGTCGAGGAAAGTGAGCGGGTGGTAAGTAAAGACCTGGTGATCCTCCGGCAACGCCGCGTGAGCGGCCACCTCCGCGGTCATCCAGCGGAAGGGAATCCAGGTCATCAGCCAGCGACTAAACGCCTCTTGCGTCTCCCACTGCCAGCCCACAGCCGAAGTGGCGGTCTTGGACCAGTCCATGGTCGAGCTCCATTCGGAGCGGTGTACGCAGATCATCTTGCGGAACGCGGTGCGAGCGGTCTCTGTGCTGCCATCGACGAAGAAGGTCTGGATCTCGGAGGTCTTGAGTACGCGCTCCTTCTTCTCGCCATCGAAGCTGACGGCCGACTTCGCGATGGGGGAGAGCACCTTCTCGATGTCGACCAAGCTGTTGTTGTCGAGGTCTCCTTCAACCAGGATCCACTCTCGCCCAGCGCCGGGGCGAAGGTCGCCGAAGACATTCTTGCCAGAGATGACCTCGACGTGAACCTGTGGCTCCTGGCTCCACTCGCTCTGCCCGAAGACACCAGAGACGCCGATCTTCTCGCCCGACGCGACGGGGATCTCCACGAGGATAATGTCTCCGTCGTAGAACGGTTTGAGCTTCGTCTCCTTGGCGAATTTCGTCGGGCTGATGCCATCGGCGACAATAGGGTTTCGCTTCTCGCGGGGGAAGGCGTTGGCGTCGGTGTCGAAGCTGTAGTCGTCGGTCGTGGGCGCGTTGAAGTCGCCCCCGAGCAACGTGTTCACCCACGGGACCGTCGTCAGCTCGTCGGCCCCACGCAACTTGTGCAGATGCATGTAGAGCGAGAACCAGTACTTGGGCTCCGCCTCCTCGCCCTCGACAACAACGGCCTCCTCGGCCATCTCGTGGCGAATGAGGACAAAGCTGGCGTCGCCGAGATCGACGCGGTTCACGTTGCGAATGGCGACGATGGTGCCTTTCGACATCGCATAGACCGGCGTCCCCTCATCGATATGCAAGTGGACGCCAGAATGCCAGGTCTGATTGGCGCCAATCGGGTACCAGCCCCCCGTCTCGTCTCCCTCGATGTTGTCGTAAAATCGGTTCAGCTCGTCGGTGAGCCCCTGTCCCATAAGGTCGGGCAAGTTCTTTCCGCCAGCCATGAGCACTGGGAAGCTGTTGCGTTCACCGTGGACCCCGGCCAACACCTTCATCCAATCGAACGCGGGACCTGGATCCCATTTGTTCGCGGAGCAGTGATAATGCCCCAAGAAGCCGACGAACTCGGTGGAATTGGCGAGCATCCGAGTGATCACCTCGCCTTCGGCGTTCATCGGCGGGAAGCAGCTTCCGCCCAGAACCGGGAGTGGGATCCAATAGAACTTGGCCTCGAGCTTCAACGGCGTGATCAAGGCTCTGAGCAACGCGATGAACGTCGCGTACTGCGCCTCGGTGTAGCCCAGCATGACCTTCATCGAGCGGTTGATGTTGCCCTGGAAGACCTGACGCGGTGGATTGGCGGGATCCTTGTCGGCCAGCTCGAGCTTGACCGGGTTGTTGAGGTCGAGAGAGATGCAGTTGTTGTTGTTGTCGCCGGTCGCCCACGCCGAGTGGTAGGGATCCAGCGCTTCGTGCAGCGTGCCGTCGTGGTTGATCAGGAAGTGGGTCGATAGGCCACGGCTCACCAGAACGCCGAAGCAATCCTCGGAGCTGAAAGTCACGTCGTGGTGAAGGACGACTTGGAAGAGGGTGTCCCGCAGCTCGTCGAATTCCTCGGTGCTGACCTTCGCAAAGGTGTTCATGTCGAGGTTGTGCCTTGCCCCGCGCACACCGCGCCGATTGCTGTACACCCGCCCCGATGGGCGCCGCATCATCATGTTCCCGTAATCACTAACGCCAGCCGTTTGTGGGTTGTAGAAGGACATCCCCCCGTCCATGTAGGTGTGGACCGCCGCATCGCAGCGGATAGGGATAGGACGTCCGGCTAGGTAGATGACCTTGTCACCCATGTCGCACTCCCAGCGTTCGCCGCCAGATGACGGCGAGCCGTGTAGACCAAAGGGTCGAGTTCAAACGCCCGCTTCGCAGAAGAGGCAGACGTCCCAGTGGGATTTCATTGCGCGCTTGCATTTCGGGCACACTCTCTCGGCCTCTGGCGCTCCACCCTGGGCGGCTCGACCGCCAGAGCCCCCACCGCCGGCCATCATCGCGGCCCCCACTGCCATCCCGCCCGCTGAGCCCACTGAGCCCCCAGGGGGGGCGGCGACCCCACCAGCGGGGGGCGCCGCCATGGGTGTGCCCATCGGCGCGCTGCCGCCGATGCCTGCCTTGCAGAAGAGGCACTCGGTCCAGCCAGGCATCATCACGCGGCCGCAGCTCATACACTGCCCACCGCCCGCCTCGGGCTTCTTGCTGTCCTTCTTCTTGTCGTCTTTCTTCTTGTCGTCCTTCTTGGCGTCTTTCTTGGCGTCGTCTTTCTTCGCTGCCGCCTTCTCTTCCTTCTTTTTCGCCTTCTCTTCCTTCTTCGCCGCCGCCGCCACCTCGGCGTCGCGAGCGCAGAACATGCACTCGTCCCACTCCGCCATCATGGTGCGCTTGCACTTGCCGCAGACCAGGCCCGCTTCGACCTTCTCCTGCAGCGCCTCGTCGTTCTGCTCGAGCTTCTTGGCCTTGCGTTTGCGCAGTATCCGGCGCACGACCAGGAAAATGATCAGCAGCAAGAGGAGGACGACGACGGCGACGATGGCCCAGATGATCAGGCTGCGCCATGGGAAGGCGATCTTTTCGAACTGCACCTCAGTGAAGGGGCGCGTGTTCACAGCGGCCCCAAAGTCCCGCTCGAAGCCGATCTGGAAGTTGCAGGTGTCGCCCTCTTTGACGTCTTCGTATTCGAACTCCACCACCAGCTGCCCGTAGATCTCACCGAAGGTGTAGTTGACGTTGCGCAGGATGCCGTCGGCAGAGGTGGTCTCTCGATAGGTGCCCTTGGTCTTGCGGGCCATTCCTTCGAAGTAGGGGACCAACTCCGAGATGATCGGCTTGTACATCACGACGAAGATGATGACGCCCTCGGCTTTGGCCTTCATGTAGAGGTCCATCAGGCGGGTTTGGACCAAATCCGGCCGCAAGGTCTCGATGTCGAAGCCGTCGGTGACCAAGATGATGGCGCGTCGCCGCTCGGGATCCCCTTGCTCGACCAAGGTGGTGATGGCGCGCTCGAGGCCACTGTAGAGGAATGCGCCGCCGCCCTCTGGGGAGGCGTCGGTGATGTACCCTGCGGCGTCGGCGGGCGCGCCCAGCGAGGAGTGCACGATGCCGACGCCGTTGTCGACGAAGGCGGCCACGCGATCCTCTTTGCGCATCTGCCCGATGATGTTGGCCAGGCCCTCTTTGATCTGGGTCTGGACCTCCTCCGGAAAGCGCTTGGAGACCGGGAGGACGATGCCGACGTCCATGAGGTCGGCGGTGTCCGCGAAGGTCTTGATCTCCTCCGCAATAGCCACCTGAACTGGCGCGGCCTCAGGGTCGTCGGGGTTGGCGCAGGCGATGTAGGCTGTGCGGATGGTCTCCGGCTTCACCGGCCGACCTTTGCCGGTGAGGAACGTCGTGTAGATCTTGACCAGCGGGGCTTCGCTGATGTCGACCTTGTCGATCTTGGCTCGCGAGGTCTGGGGCACGTAGGGGGAGGCCGAGCCCGTCCCCGTGACGGAAAGCAGCAACAGGAGCAGCCCGATCGAGCCCACTCTCACGCCGATTTTGCCGTGCGCTCTCGTGCTCATGCCTCACATCCCCAAAGGAAAGTTTGCAACGACCACTTCGAGCGCTTCGCTCGTGCCGACCGTCTCGTCGCGCTCGTCGCGCAGCTCGGCGACGACGATATAGGACTCGCGCTCCCGCTCACCGCCCTCTAGCGGCGCAAAGGGCACCCTCAGGGCTCGGCGAGCCACTCCGCCGAAGAGCGTCACGGACTCGCGGGAAACCGTGCGGCGTTCCCCAGTCGGCAGCTCGCGGACCAAGGCCAAGGTCAGTGGAGCGTGCGCGAGCGAGGCCTCGACGCTGACCCAGATCGACCGCCCCGGCCGCGACCGGCGCCGATCCAGGACGACTTTGGCCGCGGGGCTGGAGTCCAGCGAGAGCGCTGCGGCTGCACAAGCGCAGAGGCTGCCTCCGACGAAGTGCCTGCGGCTCATCCCCCGAGCAGAAGCTATCTGGCTAGGTTTTGAGCCTCTCTCACCCACGTCTTGCGCACTCCGGTCTGCTGGTTCGGACGTCTTGCCCAGAGGTTCTTGCCAATCGCGAAGAACTTCTGCACCAACGTTTGCCCACGAAGATACCAACGGCCAATCCGCACTGTCAACGCGACCTTCCTCTCGCAGCACCTGAGGTTGACGACGGCGAGCCAGCGAAAAGCCCGATCAGACCGTGAAGAACATCACTACACGATAGACCCCGAAGGCCATCATCGCCGTTGCCAGCGCCCCTAAGAGCCACGTCCGGCTGAGCTCCCAGAGTGGGATGAGCACCTTTCGGCGTGTCTTGAGCTCGACTCCCAGGAAGAACGCCTTGAGCACCGCGAGGCTCAGCAGCAGCGGACCGAACGGGTTGAACGCCACCGCCAGCGAGACCTCTCCTTTAGCAAGTGCCACCCAGGCGCGCGTCATGCCGCAGCCGGCACATTCGATGCCCGTGATGGCGCGAAAGGGGCACAGGATGATGCCGTTGACCGGCGTCGACTCGAAGATGAAGCTGGCAAAGAAAATGAGGAGCAAGAAGAGGAAGCCTTGCAGCTTCGTCTTGAAAACCCGCGCGGTGAGCTCGTCTCCAAATACGATCCAGCGGGCGAAGGCGCTGCGCTTCTTGGCGATGGGGTCTGTGAGTGCGGACACGGACGGGTCTCCAGCAGCCGAAGGTTCGGGACGGCAGCAAGGTCGCCGCTGGGTCCCCAGCCGGACGAAACATACAATTGTGGGCACCATAGCGCAGAAAAATAGGCCCGCGGGCTATTCCGAAGGGTGTAGTTCGGTTAGGGAGGCAGGGCTCTGCCCTGACCCGCTGGGGGACTTTGTCCCCCAGGCCCCCTGTCTGTCTCGGGCTTTTGGGAGAAGCCTCTTGCACTCTCGAAATTTTTGTCGTCGCGTCAGTATGCGGGCGTCGCCTGCCAGACTTTGTTCAGCTCTTGCTGATACATGAACAGGCCAACCGGCGCGTAGACGATGAACAAGATGAAGATGAGCATCGAGTTGTCCGACGGCGGAAGTCCACGAGATTGCTGCAGCTCAGGGAGGACTTGGGTCATCTTATAGCCCCAGAAATACAGAGCCGGGAAGCAGATGAGGCTCGAGATGAGTACGATCATGGGATTGAACTCTTCGCGATTGAGCGCCTTGTTCAGCTCGTCGGCGGTCTGGAACATCCAGACGATGACAAACAGGAAGCAGATGAGACTGATGATGAGAAGGGTCACCGGGTTCTTCTCCTCGCCTTTGTACATAGGGCGTTCTCCTTAGGAAGGCAGTGTGTGCAACAGCACGAGGCCAAACCTGGCCGCCATGCGACGTGCAATGGGTTCCCAAACCAGCGGGGATTCTCGACTTTGCGGCGGATTCTGTCAAAGGCGTGGGTGCTGGTCGCTCGGCCCCGGCGCTAGAGCGAGTCTTGAGCCTTGATTACGTCCAAGATGGGGATGACAAGGGTGTTGCAGCCAGAGCGGCGGACGACGCCCTCGGCGACGCGTCCCAGATAGCTCGAGGTGCCCTCAGGGTGTCGACTCCCGACGACGATGAGGTCGGCACCTTGCTCCGCGGCGCAGCCGCAGATGCCTTCGACGGGGTCTGCGATGGGCGTGTGGTGCGTAAAGGTGAGCGCTTTGGCCTGCGCTTCGAACGGAAATGGCACGTAGAGGTCGTCGAGGGCCCGCTGCGCACGCTCGCGGGCTCGCCTCTCAGCCTTGCGCTTGACGTCGGCGCCGAGTCGCAGCGACTCGAGCAGGCCGCAGGTGTCAGAGCTGTTGGGATCGGGGATGACGGTGACCAACTCGACGTCGGCGCCAAAGCGCAGGGCGAAGCTGACGCCCCAGTTCAGGGTCTCGGCGGCGGCGGAGCTGCCGTCGAGGGCGATGAGCACGCGGCTCACGGTGGCGGTCCCAGCGGGATCGCGCACGACGAAGATGGGTTTGTGGGCGTTGGCGATGATCCCTTGAGCGGTCGCGCCGATCCGCCCTAGGATCGGGGAGGTGTCGCCGAAGGCGCCACAGAAGACGATGCTGGCGTCGAGCTGGTCGACGAGCTGGACGAGCCCAGTGGCCGGGGAGGCGCCGGTGGTGACGTGCGTCTCGAACTCGACCTTGGAGTCGGCGCCGACGAGCTTCAGGGCGGCCTCACCGAGCCGCGCCTTGGCGTTGTCGAGGAGCTCGGCCTCAATCTCGACTTCGTCTACGCCCATGGCGGCATAGGGGAAGAGGACTTCCTTGAAGTAGCGTGCCAGGGGTGGAATGGCGTGCGCCAGCGCGATCTTCGCACCACCGCTGTTGGCGACAGCGATGGCATAGGCCAGCGCCCGGCCGCTGTAGCGGGAGTCGTCGAAGGCGACGAGGATTTGGTTGGCTTGGTGAAGATAGGTTCTTCGGGGGGCTTCAGGCATCGAGGACGACTCCCGCCGCCCAATCGACTCTTTGGTTCAACGTCGCGTCAGCTCAGGAGCCTTCGATGGTCTGATTCGGCCGGCCATCGCCGGTCGTATCCACCTCGATTCGAGACGGTTTTTTCGCGCCGGGCTCATAGGTCTCCCATGTGTCGACAGTGCCGTTGCCGTCGCTGTCTCGTTGGACCTGAATGAGAAGCCCGGAGTCGTCGTACCGACGCGCGATGGTCATATCTGCGCGAAAGCCGACCGCGTACTGTTTCCTGCTGACCTTGCCCGCTTTGTAGAACCGCACGACATCGACAGTGCTGTCGAGGTCGAGGTCGTACTCCTCTTCGAGCATCTCGTTGTCTCGGTAGTACTCATAGCAATCGATGACGTGGTCGAAGTTCAGATCGCGCTCGATCCGTGCGATGGTGCCGCCGGAGGAGTAGTGGAACTGATCATCGACGCCATCGGCGTTGAGGTCGAAACTCGAGACATCGAAACCTTTCGATTCGAGGCTGTCGTAGCGCTTTCTCGGCATGTTCTTTGACGAGCCGCCGAGCGCAGAGACGGACTCGTCAGGCTTGACGAGTTCCTCCTGGCCCGAGCAACCCATGAGAAAGGCCACGGCCACGACCACTGCGGTCAGAGCGCCCCACCGCCGGTGGGTGCCACACGAAACTGAGCCTAAAAGTTGTCGATTGGACTCCATCGTTGACTCCAGGGACACGTGCGGGCAACTCGAAGGATCGTCTTCCATGCTCCGCACGTTCGTCTTTAAATAGCCGACCACAGCGGGGGGGTCAACCGCGCCGAGAGCGTTCGATCCCGAACCACAAACAAACGAAATCGTTGAAAAATTGCAGATGACTGTGGGGAGCCGAGTTTCGGCGGGGTCGGCTCGCGGGGCCCGCTCTGCACTGGCAGGTTTTTTTGAGCCCCAGGCGTCGGTTTCGTGGCGCGGATTCGGCGCAGATCTGCAGGTGTTTCCCCAACGCTGGAGCCGCCCGTGCCCCTATGCTAGGTTGCCTCACAGCGCCCAACTCCGGAAGGGACCACCGCAGGGGTATTGAGCCCAGTGCAGGCCGTCGACGAGCAATAACTCGCAGCCAGAAATGGCGGAGAGTTTTGTAAAACCGGAGGGTTGCAACCGGGATGCGAGCAGCAACTCAGGCGCGTGCAACCTGAGCTGCAACCCCTGTTGGTCGCTGAAGATGATGCACTCTCAAGGTGGTTGGACGCTTTGCGAGAGCGCAACCCGCGCAACCCGCGCAACCTGTCGCACCATTCAAGCAAGCGGTGTCCCCAATATGATTGTCGACGTTCTGCTCTTGGCCGTCGGCCTGGTGGTTCTCTACTTCGGCGCGGAGTGGTTGGTCACCGCATCGAGCAAGTTGGCCTTTGCGCTGGGTGTGACTCCCTTGGTGATCGGTCTGACGGTCGTGGCCTACGGGACGAGCGCTCCCGAGATGGTCGTGTCCGTCGCGGCGTCGGCCCGCGGCAACGGAGCCCTCTCGCTGGGTAACATCGTCGGCTCCAACATCTGCAACATCGGACTGATCTTGGGCACCGCTGCGCTGATCCGTCCCGTGCACGTGGCGCCGAGCACCATGCGCCTAGAGTACCCCGTCCTGTTGGCCGGATCGGTTGCGCTCTACGCCATGGCTTGGATGTCCCAAACCGTCGGGAGGATGGACGGCGCCCTTTTGCTCGCAGGGATCATCGCGTACACCGTCTACGCCGTACGCTCTGCACGCAAGGCTTCCCGAGCCCGCCGCGCGGCCAACGGTGGAGAGGAAGAGAACAAGGAGTCGAAACTGCCCAGTATCGGCCTCGCGCTGGTCGGCCTCGTAGCGCTGGTGATCGGCGCCGAGCTGATGGTGCGCAGCGCGGTTTCGCTGGCGCTCCAATTTGGTGTTCCTGACTTCGTTATCGCGGTCAGCGTGGTGGCTTTCGGGACCTCGGTACCCGAGCTCGCGACGAGCGCCGTCGCAGCGTTGAAGAACGAAAGCGACATCAGCGTCGGCAACGTGATTGGTTCCAACCTCTGTAACGCCTTGTTTATCATTGGCGTAGTCGGCTTGGTGTTCGAGTTGCCCGTCGACGCGCGCTCACTGACCTTCGATTTCCCCATCATGATCGGATTCACCGTGGTGCTCTACCCGATCATGCGCACCGGCTTCTATATCGGCCGAATGAAGGGGGGCTTCCTCCTGCTCTCCTACGCTTCGTACGTCCTTGCACTGTTTCTGTTTCGCTGACAGCTGCCGTGCAGCAAACCGCTCTCGAGGTCGCCGAAACAGCGCAAGCGATGAGATGTGAACGAAGTGGATGGTGGACACTGCCCTCCAAGGTGAAATATAGTTCAGCAGCCCTGAACCTGGATTCGAGTCTCTTCAGTTTCGGCGAAGCAACGAGCTAGTCGAAAGCATTGTCTTTGTTGAGGATCGAAGCCGCCAACCGTCGAACATCTAGCGCAGGAGTAGTTGGCATTGGCGAGGCTAGTCTACAAGGACCAGTCGGGACGTGATCGAACCGTCGACATCGGCCCTCAGCGAACACGTGTCACCATCGGTCGCAACGCGGACTGCGTCATCCAGACGAACAACGCGTCTGTCTCCCGCGAACACACGGTGGTGATGTACAACGGCGACGGCGCGGTCTCCGTGGTCGATCCGCCGCCCGGTTCCCCCACGAACGGGACCTACGTCAACGGACGCCGAAAGCGCCCGGGCGAGGTGGCCCATTTGGCCGACGGCGACGAACTGCGTTGCGGCAACTTTGCGATAATGTTCCACGACGAGCCAGTGGCGAACGTCGGGCGGGGTGGCTTTGAGCCTCCGATATATGACCCTCCGCCCTATGAGGCCCCGTCTTACGGCTCGCCGCCTCCGCGCGCGACCTTCGAGCCCCCTCAATATGGCTCCCCAGGCTGGGCTGAGCCACAGCCCGCGCTCTACCCGCCGCCAGTTGCTCCGACCCATTATCCACCGCCACCTGGTTTCTCGCCGGAGGAGCTCGAGTCGCTCAGACGCGACAACCTCAGCCTTCAGGCCGTTGAGCAACGCCAGCGCGAGCAGATCGAGCAGCTGCAGAACGCCGCGCTCGACAAGGAGCGGGTCGTCTCTGACCAAGAGCGCCGCTTGGAGCACCACGACAACGTCGTGGAGGGCCTCAACGACCGCATCGCCAAGCTCAAAGAGCAGGTCGACCTGCAGAAAGACCAGCTGCGTGGCTACCGCGACGAGCTGAAGCTGCGCAACGACCAGATCGAGGACCTCGACTTCAAGTTGAGCACCCTCGAGGACGCCCGCTCGAACAACGATCAAGCTTCCGCCTCAGCGGTGAGCACGATCGCGGACCTGAAAGTCCAAATCAACCAGCGCGACCGCAAGATCGATGATCTGCAGCGTGAACTCGATCTGGCGCAGTACGCCATGACGAGCGAGAAAGACAACGTCGAGCGCCTCGAGATGACGCTCTCGCAGGTCAACAACCAGATCGAGGGCTTTGAACGCTACCGCGGCGACATGAAGAAGGTGGTCGAACAACACGAAGCGACCATCGACGACCTGCGCCACGCGGTCGACCAAAAGGAACGCGAGAATTTGCGCCTCGTCGAAGACTTGCGGGCGATGGAAAAGAACGCCGGCAGCGGACGCGGGCAACAGGAAGAGCTCGACCGCCTGCGCGCAACTCTGCGTGAGCGCGACGAGGAGCTTCGGGTTCTTGACGGCCAGCTGCGCGAAGCCGAGCGGCGCGGCGCCAAGAACCTCGGTGGCGGCGACGGCGCTGAAACCGAGCGCCTCAAAGCCCAGGTCCGCGAGCTCGAGGAGTCCCTCGAAGCGGCGCAGGCCTCTGGAGGCGGCGGCGACGGGCGACGCGAGATGGCCAAACAGGTCAACGACCTCAAACGGGAGAACCGCGACCTACGGATGGCCCTCGATGCAGGCGGGGGCGCCGCTGCTAGTGGCGCCAGCGCAGGCGGCGGCTCCCCAGAGCCCGAGCTCAAACGCCGAATCGTCGAGCTGGAGAAAGAAGTCGAGGACGCCCGCAAACGGGCGCGTGAGGCGCAACGCGCTCCATCCTCCGGTGGCGGGGCAGACGAGAGCCAGCTCCGTCAGCGCGCCAAGGACGTCTACAACAGCATCAACGACATCGTCAGCCAATGGCGCGATGACATGCAGACCCTCGAAGGCTTTGTCGCCGACATCAAGCGTTTGGTCCTGACCCTCGCAAAGGTCGACCTGCAAGGTCTCCCCACCGTCGATCGCGTGCGACTCGAGGGGGTCATCGGCGAGGTCGACCCCAAGATGACCATCGAAGAGATCGAGATGTTGGTCGGCAACAACCAGAGCGCCGCAGGGGCCATCAAGAGCTCTCTGCGAGACTTGAGAGACGTCGTGGGTTGAACACTGACCCCCACACCCTGCCTAGCAAAATGATCCAACCTGGGAACCACTGAGCACACAGAGAGCCATGCAAGACTTCAAGATCGCGAATACTTCCGTCCAGCAAATCGAGGACCTCATCCGCGCCCGCTACCCTCTGATGTTCGTGATTTCCAGCGAGGAGTCGCGAGTCGAAGAGTCGCTCCAAGGCATCTGCGAACGCCGCGGACGGCGCTTCATCACTTGGTCTTGCACCGAAGGATTCATCGGAGGCGACGGCGACAGCTTCACCGACATCCGAGACCCTCAGCGCGCCCTCGAGCACATCTTCCGCTACGAGAACAACGCCCTCTTCACAATGCGCGACTTCCACCCCTACCTCGCCGATCCCCAAATCGCACGACGACTACGCGATCTCAGCAAGGACTTCAAGATCGGCAAGTACCGCAAGCACATCCTGCTGCTCTCGTCCGTCTTCAAGCTCCCTGGCGAGCTCGAGAAAGAGTTCAACGTCATCGACTACGAGCTGCCCAACCGCGACCAGGTCAACGACATCGTGTTGCAGGTCCTCAAGAGCGTGCCCGAGAACCTCTGCCACCAGGTCCGCACCGACTCCCTCTACCGCGAACGCGTGGTCGAGGCCGCCCTTGGATTGACCGCCGACGAGGCCGAGAACGTCTTCTCCAAGAGCCTCATCCGCACCAAAGACTTCGACATCGACACAATCATCGAAGAGAAGAAGAGCATCATCCGCAAGAGCGGAATCCTCGAGTTCTACCAGTCCAACCTACAGATCAAAGACGTCGGCGGCTTGGAGATCCTCAAGACCTGGCTCTCCACCCGCCAGCTCGCCTTCAGCTCCACCGCTCGCGAGTTCGGCCTGCCCCTGCCCAAGGGCATCCTGCTGCTCGGAATCCCCGGCTGCGGCAAGAGCCTCACCGCCAAGGCCGTCGGCGCCATGTGGCAAATGCCGCTGCTGCGCCTCGACGTCGGTAAGGTCTTCTCGGGCCTGGTCGGCTCCTCCGAAGAGAACATGCGCAAGGCCATCTCCACCGCTGAGGCCGTCGCCCCAGCCATCCTCTGGCTCGACGAGCTCGAGAAGGGCTTCTCCGGCACGCGCAGCTCTGGACAGACCGACGGCGGCACCTCCGCCCGCGTGTTCGCCTCCTTCATCACCTGGTTGCAGGAGAAGACCAGCCCGGTCTTCGTCATCGCCACCGCGAACGACGTCTCCATGCTGCCCCCCGAGTTGCTGCGTAAAGGCCGCTTCGACGAGATCTTCTTCGTCGATCTCCCGCACCCCGGAGAGCGTAGAAGAATCATCGAGATCCACATCAATGCGAAGAAGCGCGACGCCTCTAAGTTCGACATCGACAAGATCGTCGCCGCCACTCAGGGCTTCTCGGGTTCGGAAATCGAGCAGGCCATCGTCAGCGCCCTCTTCGACGCTTTCGAGAACAAGCGCGACATCGACACCGAGAGCGTCGTCACCTCGTGCACCGAGATCATCCCGCTCAGCTATCAGATGAAAGAGCGCATCGACTACATGCGCGATTGGGCCAAGAGCCGCGCCCGCAAGGCCAGCGTCGATGACGACGACTTGGAGATCGAAGAGAACCAGATCCGACAACTCGAGATGTAGACCTCACGACAAGGAACAGTTTGGCAGCCGCCGCACGTTGAACCGACTCTCGGGCGACCGGCGGCCTGCCAGACAAACCTGCAAGAACGAGAAGCTATGAGTCACTTTACTGCTGTCGAAACTCAGATGAACGACCTGCTCTGCCTCATCGAGGCCATCAAAGACCTGGGTTACGAGTACGTCCATGACGAGCAAGGGGTCAACGTCCGCGGCTACAACCAGCAAATGGAAAAGGCGCTCATCTCCGTCAAAGTCAGCGGCAAGTACGACGTTGGCATCAAGCAAGGAGTGAATGGGTTCGAGATGGTCGCCGATTGGTGGGGCGTCGAGGCCACCCGTGGCGTCACCGAACAAGAGTTCGTGAACCAGATCCAGCAGCGCTACGCCTTTCACAAGGTCGTGAAAGAGGTCAAAAAGAAAGGCTACACGCTCGATATGGAAGAAGTGAAACAGGGTCAGACCATCAGCCTCACGGTACGAAAATGGCAGTAAAACACGAGCTCGAAATCTCAATCGGACCCGACGGAACCATCGAGTTCGAGGTCAAAGGCGTTAAAGGCGCCGATTGCCTCGAGCTCACACGAGAGCTCGAAGAAGCCCTCGGCGTCGTCAAGAGCCGAACCAACACCTCCGAGTTCTATCAGCAGGCCGAAGAGCAGAAAGAGAAAATCAAACTCGGAAACGACTGATGGCCACACCGCTCGAACTCTGGGAGCTCGCCGATCCGACGATCTTCAGACTCCCAGTCTGCGATGAGCCGGACCCTGACGTGCCCGAGCCCCTCTTCCTTTGGGGCTACCGCGGCACCACTATCCACGCCAAACGAGCCTTCTGGAAGGGGCAGATACGCCCCTTCCCCACGCTCCGACACGATTGGACCCCCGACGCCTCCATCGCCACACAGGTGCCCATCGTCGAGTCCAGGGATTTCTCCATAATCCCCCAGGTGCGCATTGAGCAGCTCCTCAAGAGCGGCGCGCTGAACACCGCCCAGACCAAGACCGACATCCCGTGGGAGGTCAGCGAGCAGATGAACGAACGCTCGCCGCAGTTCACCCTGCGCAACATCCCGCGAGTCGAGCGCAGCGTCGACCTCGAACGCGCCACCCTCTTCGACGTCACCGCCATGCCCAAGGTCGACGCCGAAGAGAGCCTCGAAGAAGTGCGCAACGCCAAAATCCCGAAAGCCGAGATGATGACCTTCTGGAGCGCCCAGCTCCTCGACGACTTCCGCATCTTCCTCGAAGAGATCCTCTACCTCTGCCCCTGGGAGACCATGCCACAGGGCCGCAAGCCCCCGGAGCCTGGCTCGCTGTGGAGCCTGGAGCACTCCCGCTCGACGCTCACCGCGGATCTCATTGGCAAGGCCGGCCAAGTCTTCCTCTTCGGCACCCACGGCGGCCCCACCACGCTCGCCCGCGCCAAACGCAAAATCGAAAAACGAAAGCGCTCGGCCATGGATGGCGGCGGCTTCACCCCCATGGGGTGAGCTCGTCCGGAAATACCCCATCTGCGGTGCTCCTCGACGCACTCGGAGCGCGCCTCCGGGGCTCGCTCGTTGCGTCCTTGCAGCTGGGGCATTTCCGAACGAGCTCTCGTGCTCGCTATTTCTTGTCTGCCTTCGTCGAATGGCGCGTGGCTCCATCAACAATCCTCAAGCTCATTCACTTCGCCGACAGGTCGTCCAAGGTGTTGGCGTTGCGCAACGACCTATGCCAGCGCTCCAGAGGCGCGGCGGAGGTCTCTAGGATGTCGATGGCGTCTAGCTCCTCGCAGGTGCGCTGCAGCTTCAGTTGGCCAGCGGCCAGCAGCGCCTCGACCACTCCAAGTGCACTGCCGCGGTAGACTCCGTGCAGCGGATGCCAACGCCCGTCGAGGAACGGCACACAGGCTAGCCTCTCGGGCAGCGCCCGCAGTCGCTCGACCTGCTCTAGGAGCAGCTGGGCATCCACCCACGGCATATCACAGGCGACGCAGAGCGTGAGGTGCTCTCGGTGTCCTGCTTGCAGCGCTGCGTGGAGGCCGCCCAGAGGCCCGTTCCCTGGCATGAGATCCGCCAACAGCGGCAAACCCAACCCGGCGAGCGTGTCCGTCTGCTCACGCACGACCAGAGTGGCCTCGCCAAAGAGGGGACTCAATCGCCGTGCAATCCGCACGGCCAAAGGAGTCCCCTCGAACTCGAAGCTCGCTTTGTCGGTTCCAAATCGTCGACTCTGCCCGCCGCCGAGTAGAAAGAGACCGACGCTGGTTGGCGCGGACTGGCTCATGTTCAGGTTAGAAACGGACCTGAGCTCCAACGAGGACATCGAGAGTCGACGCCAACGTTGAGCCGGAGCCCTTGTACTGACCGAAGCCGAGACCGAACTCGGTCTCCGCGATGAGTTCGAGCTCCGGTGAGACCGGATAGGTGACAGTCGCCGCCGCAGTGGGCCCGACCATGTACCCGATGAGCCCGTCGGAACCTGTGAAGTCGACGGCCAACCCGCCGCGCACGTAGGTCAGAAGGGGCCAACCGAAGTCCAGCTGGTAACGCACGTTGGCCGAGAACTCCCCTCCGACCGTCGAGTTGAACTGCGCGTCCGGCGTGGCGCCGTCGCCTTCGAAGGTCGTCTCCCCGCCGATGGTCAGACCGGTGGCCGCGAGGAAGGCAAAGTCGGGTGCGAGCGCTCTCCAGAACTGGACTTGGAGCTTCAGCGCGGTGGGGGGGCCGCTCAAGCCCAGCTGTGGCCCCAGCAGCGTGGCGACGCCCATCTCCTCGGTGCCGTCGAGTCGGACATCGGTGCCCTCAGCCGAGCCAATCATGGGCCAGAACACCACGGCGAGGAGCGCCACGGAGGCGAGCAACGGTCGCCACAGCTCGTTGTTTCTTGGGTTCATGGTTCACTCCTCCCTTGAGTCCATCTTGAAATTCAGTGTTCGGTCGATTTTCCACCGACCTCAGCGAAACACGCAATCCTACCCAACGGACATCTTATTGAGTGGCCGTTCGGAAATACCCAAGGTGCAAGGAGCCGACGACCGGGCGACGCAGGCCACGCACCGGTACGCCGAGGAGCGAGGGAGGAAGACGACGCCGCAGATGGGGGTTTTCCGGACGGGCACTACCTGCCGTTGCAGCTCGAGCCCGCGTGCAACTCAGTCTCTTCTCGCCAAGAGCGCCCGTAAAACACGGCGCGCGGCGGTGGATGTAGGCAGACTAACGCGCCCTGGGCGGGGGACAAATTCCCATGGTGTGACCCACCAGCGAGGAGGTCATTGGCCGAGAGTTGTTGCGCGCACCCTGCGCGCAACCCTTCGGGTTTACACGACTCTCCGCTATCCCAGGCTGAGAGTTAGCCTTAGGGGCGCAGAGGGAGTAACCTCGGGAGCAAATTCTGGGTCGCCGCCAAAGGCACGCCAAACAAGGGTGTTCGAGCCATGAAAGCAGATCAAAGTCACCCGCGACGCTCCTTCCACACGGCAATTTGGATTCATTGCCTCGCTTGCCCACGACCGATTTTCGCCTTATTTCGACAGGTTGCGGTGCGGAAATCGGTCATCCGCTCGGCAATAGTCTTGCTCCTCGGGCTCTTCTCGCTGCTCGCCGCCTGTGAGGCGAAAGACGACGTCGAGAGGCTCAGGGGCGAAGAGAAGGGGGCCGAGGAGGCCGCCAGCGAAGCGTCCGCGGAGAACACCGAGACAGCCCCAAAGACGTTGCCGGAGCTGCGCCTCGCCCCGACTCCGACCCCAGTCGCTCCGCAGATGCTCACGGTGGATGGACGGCCCACCAGCTTCGCCGACCTTGTCGAAAAGGTGCGGCCGAGCGTCGTGAACATTTACACGAGTGCGCTGGGCGTGACACAGCAGGGCCGTCAGCAGTTCAACCCCTTTGACGACTTCGATCTCTATGGAGTTCCACCCGACCGCGTCACCCAAGCTCTCGGCACCGGTTTCGTGATCAGCCTCGATGGTTACATTCTGACCAACAACCACGTAATCGACAGGGCGAGTCGCATCAAGGTGCGCTTCTTTGACGAACGCGAGGCGACCGCTGAGCTCGTTGGCAGTGATCCCAACACCGACATCGCCCTCATCAAGATCGAACCCATCAAGGATCTCGTCGCGCTGCCGTTGTCCGACTCCAGCCATTTGCGAGTGGGCGACTGGGTGGTCGCCATCGGGAACCCACTGGGGCTGACCAACACCGTGACGGCGGGCATCGTTTCGGCCCGCGGCCGCACCAATGTCCCGCTGGGCGGGAAGATCAGCTACATGGACTTCATCCAGACCGACGCCTCCATCAACCCAGGAAACTCGGGCGGTCCGTTGATCAACCTGCGCGGAGAGGTCGTCGGCATCAACACCGCCATCAGCCGCGAAGGGCAGGGGATCGGGTTCGCCATCCCGTCCAACATGGCCAAGGACATCCTCCCGCAGCTGATGACCAGCGGCCACGTCGTCCGTTCGTACATTGGCCTCTGGCCCAAGGCGCTGCTGCCCGAGGTTGCCGCAGAGCTGGGCCTCGAGTCGGGCAAGGGAGCGGTCGTCGACCGAGTCATCCCTGGCGGACCAGCCCACGTCGGGGGAATCCAGAACGGCGACATCGTGCTCAGCTTCGACGGGCAAGAGATCGACAGCGAAAAAACGCTGCGCTGGCTCGCCCAGACCGCGGGCGTGGGACGGGTCATCGCGGTCGAGGTGCTGCGGGATGGGAAACGCGAGGTGATGAGCCTCGTCACCGATGAGGTGCCGCAATAGGCCCTCGTCTGCCAAATTCTTTTGCTGGCCGTTGACCGCTAGACAAGAATATCTATGTGGCCTGCCGCCTAGCGACCTTAGGCGTCGTCCGGGAACAAAATACGCATTTGGGCGAAGTCAGAGGTGGGAGGGCAAGGAGGTCGATGCAGGCGATGCCCTGCATCGTCGAAGCAGACCGACGCTGCCATCACGCCTCTGGCGATGCTCAAATGGGCAGGTTGTTTCCTG
>PFUG01000561.1 GCA_002789955.1 Deltaproteobacteria bacterium CG_4_9_14_3_um_filter_63_12
AGAAGCCCTGAGCGACCGCCGAGTCGCGCGCCAGGAGCACAGGCTGAGCCCGTGCCACCTGGCTGACCGCAGGCGCAGGTGCACCGCCTGACATACAGAGTGGACAAGCGCCTTGATGCGATAAATACTTCCGACGCTCAGAGCGCCGGTGGATTGATCTCCACGGTGAACACGCAGAGAGGAATCCATCGATGTGCAATGAAGCCGGTCCGAAGCAGCAAATAATCGTCAACGTCGACCACGACCACGAGGATCTCAAAGAGCTCTTGAGCGACCTCGCCGCCCTCATCAAGGGGGGGGACGACGGTCTCGATCACGAGAGCGTCTTTGGAGAGGCGCGACAGTTGCTCAAATACTTCGGCAACGACATGCAGGCGCACTTCGAGAGGGAGGAGAGGGACCTCTTTCCCGTCCTTTCCAAAGAGCTCACGGGGCGCAGTCGGGAGATCCACGAGCTCTCCAAAGCACACCTGCTCTTCACCGAGCTCGTCGGCAAAATCAACACCACGTTGGAGGACATGGCCGCGTCGCTGCGGACCTGCCAGGACGTGCTCAAGAGGCTGGACGAAGCCTTCAGCCGTCACAGCGAAGTCGAAAAGGACCTCGCAGAGACGCTGAACGAAACCGTCGTCGATCCGCAAAAACGAGAAGCCCTGAGAGAGCGGCTCAAATCCGTCTAGCGTCGCACAATCACGGCGCTGCGAGTGGGATTTCCTTCGTTTGCTGACCGTGCTGGGCGTCTCTCTGGAAGAGCCTCAAGAAATACAGCCCGCCGCTCGTGGCACCGACTTGAGAAGACACCAACGTCACGGAGAGATCGGGGGCGCTGGTGTCGATCGGCCAGCGGTGGACCAGCTCTGCGCTCCCCTCGACTAAAAACGGCGAGACGCCACCGTTCTTGATGAACTCGACCTCGAGCGACAGGTTCTGCTGCAGGGGCTTGCCGTCGGCGCGCCTGACGTGGAAAACCACTGGGTAGGTGGAGACCCCGTCGCTGACGAGGGGAATCACGTCGCCGTTGGCGTCGGTCGGGTATTCGGCGTCGACTTCGATTGCGTAGGCCTCGACGGCCTTCTCTCCGAGGGGATTTGGGTTCGTTCCGAGGAAGTAGGGGGTGAGGAGAAGCTCCGCGGTGGAGCCAGACATGTCTCCGGCCAGAACGAAGGTGAAGATGGTGGTCAGGCCATTTTCGTCGGTGACGCTCTGGCTCGGCTCGGCCCTCGAACCTGGATACGGGAAGGTGAAGACGACGGTCTGCCCAACAATGGGAGCCCGCTTGATGTCCTCTGCGCTGAGCCGCATCGACGGCAGGGTGATCGACGCGACGCCACGCAGATAGGCGATCTCCCGCAAATCGGCGTCGAGGTTGATGAGCGCGAAGATGACTGGATCTGTGAAGACCTCGAAGACGTCTTCCTCAATCTCCGGAGCGACCTCCACCTCGAGCACGTCCTCGACAACCTCTTCGAGGTCCGACGTCTCGTCATCCCCTTGATCCTGGGAGACGGTGTCCACGCTGGTGTCCGCTTTCTTGGAGCCATCATCGCACGCGACGAACGTCAGGCAGGAGAGCGCGCAAATCAGCACGAGCAAAAGGCGTAACCGGACCATCTCGTCTCCGTGTTCACTTGGGCCTGAGAGACGGCCCCCATCAGCCTGCCGTCTTCTTGGCGTCTCCACTTGGTTCATCACAGGAATCACCGCGAGGAGCTCCGTGCAGGCCACAAAACCTGCATCGTGCCTCTACTGTCAGGTCTCCCTCGGCGAATCAGAAGGGAATGTCGTCGTCAGTGAAGCCGTCGTCAAAACCTCCGCCGCCGCCCTGACCGACGCCGCCCTGACCGACGCCGCCCTGGCCGCCGACGCCGCCCTGGCCGCCGCCGCCGCCCTGACCGCCCCCGCCGCCCTGACCGCCCGCGCCGCCCTGACCGCCGCCGCCATGGTCGCCGCCGCCATGGTCGCCGCCGCCGCCACCGCCGCCGCCACCGCCGCCACCGCCTGCGCCGCGTTCACCGATGAACTGCACCTCGTTGGCGAGGATGTCCGTGAACCACTGCGAGGTTCCGTCTTCCTTTTGCCACTTGCGGTAGCTGACTCGGCCCTCGACGTAGACTTGCCGACCTTTGTTGAGATATTTCCCGCAGTTCTCGGCGACCTTTCCGAACGTAATGACGTTGTGCCAGTCGGTCTTCTCGCTCTCTCCCCAACCGGTCGTGGTGGCGACCCTGAACTTCGTGACCGCTTTCCCACTTTGGGCGTAGCGCATCTCAGGATCTGCGCCGAGGCGGCCGACAAGGATGATTTTGTTCACTCCCATGACACTCCACTCCAGTTTGTCCGACAGCGCTTGGGTTGAGCGGCTGCCGCGATGGTCGACGGGCCGTTCCAACCTGAGGTCACCCTCTCGTCGAACACAATTGTGTGAGAGGATGGGGGCGAATCGGACGCCTCGTGATGCACGATGAAGAAACCCACATGAATAAACGACTTCAGCCCTTTCTATCGCCGATGTTCGAGCCCACGACTGGGTCGCGGGTTGTTCATCGAGCGGCGGCTGACGGGCTCCATTGTCGGTCGATCGCGTTCGAGATGTCGAGCGTGTCGGGAGAGAAGACCTCGCCTTTCGGCCGCTCGAATTGCCCCTCGGGCCGGCTCTCCCTGTGGCTTTTCGGCCTCTTCTGCTTGCTCTCCACGACACCGATGTGCACACGCTCCCACGAAGGGGTCGTCGAAGAGAGCTCGGAGACCCAAAGCCACGAATCTCAGCTCCCCGTCGATTGCGATTGCCCGTCTCCGGTCGTTGCCCCCGCTCCTGCAGCGGTGGAGCCAGTTTTTCAGACCCTTTTCGAGGGGGTGAAGGGAGATGGCATCGTTCAGACCTTTTACCCAGGGTTGCTCGAGCGTCCGACCCTCTCGACAGAGGGCGCTCGGCTCTTACTGAAACAGCTCGAGTCACAGGCCAAGAAGTCGATCCCTGCCTCGCCGGCACCGGGTGAGCCAAAGCCTCCAACCATGGTGCCAAACTCCATTCCCGATGATCCCCTCGAGCCACCCTTGGCCGCCCCCAAAGGCTTCAAAGACAGGCACGACCTCAGGATCGCCATCGAGCCCTACTTCGACATCCAACCTGACGGGGTGGTCACGATCAAATGGGAAACCTGGATCGAGACCCCTCCGTCTTTTGTGCATTTCGGTCTCGACATTCCCGATCAAATCCTTGATTACCCGCGCTTTCGACGGGCCACCAAAGAGTCGGGGAAAGACCGCAGGAAGAAACACCAGGCGAGCATCAATCTGTCTCGGATGGAGACCAACTTGGTCGACGTCAAAGGCTACGGCACCGAAGGGGGAACCGTCTCCTACCGCATCGAATTTCTCGATCTCGTCGGTGGCATCAATCTCTTCTTCGATGGCCGCTTCGCCTACACCAAACAAGACGGCAAATACGTGCACGGCGTCACTATCCTCGATGGTCCCAATGTCGACGTCCCGACCACCAGCGGCATGACCATTTGGTTCGAGACCGACGTACCGACCCGCGCTGCGATCGTCATCCAGGACGCCGAGGGCGAGCCTCAGGCAGTTCTTAGCGCGCAAGCCGGTCAGCACCACGAGCTCGTCCTCGAAGGCCTGAAGGCCGACACGCTCTACGCCTATCGTGTCGGAGCCGTCGACGCCCGCGGCATCATTGGCTCCTCGGGCGACTACGCTTTTCGTACGGCCCCCACCGTCACTCGGCCCTTTCGTTTCGCTTTCATGAGCGACTCCAGAAGCTCCCTCGGCGGCGGTGAGCGCATGCTGCAAGGCGTCAACGCGATGATCCTGCAGGCGTTCTTTAGCGAAGCCATCAAGCTCGGCGCCGACTTTGTGCTTTTCCCCGGCGACCTCGTCAGCGGCGTGACCACCGAAGTTCGGGAGCTCGAGCTTCAGTTCGAGAGCTGGAAGAGGGCGGTCGAGCCCATCCACCACTACCTTCCGATCTTCGAAGGCATGGGCAATCACGACACCGCCGTCGACCGCAAAGACGGCGAAGGGCGCAGCGACAAGGCTTCCCCCAACTCCTCGGAGGAGATCTTCGCTCGTGAGTTCGTCAACCCAACCAACGGCCCGACGCCTTCGGACCCCACGAGGCCGCCGTACTTGGAGAACGTCTACTCCTTTGACTACGGCGCAGTACATTTCGTCTCCATCAACACCAATTACTGGACGGGCGGCTCCCCCAAAGAAGGGCGCTCGAATCGAGAGGGCTTCATCATGGAGGACCAGATGAATTGGTTCGAGGCCGACCTCGCCGCAGCCCGCGAGCGAGGAGCCAGCTTCATCTTCGTCATGACGCACGAGCCTGGCTTCCCCAACGGCGGCCACGTTGGAGACGCGATGTACTGGAACGGGAAGATCGCCACGATGAACACCATGCGCACCGAGTTTTGGAGGCTCGCCTCCAAATACGAAGTCGCCGCCGTGCTGCACGGAGACGAGCACAACTACTCTCGAATGCTCATCGACACGCAGATGGACCCGAGCTTCGAAAACCCAGTCTGGCAAATCATCTCGGGAGGAGGAGGCGCCCCCTACTACTCCCGCTCCAAGACCCCATGGTCCAAGCGGGTGGTGAAGTTCACAGCCCAGGAGCATTTCGTCCTGGTCGACGTCCTCAGTGACACTCGGGCGGTCTTCACCGTGTTCGGACGCAGTGGCGAGCTGCTCGACCGCTTCGACATCGAACGCAAACCCACAGCCCCAGCCACTGATGTCGTTCCGCCGTCGGGCGCTGACTCGCCCGTCGTTCCACCCCCAGCTGGCACGCCATGAGACCTGTCGCAAAGACGCTGCGCGACGCTGCCTCGGCGCCCGGAAACAGGGCATGGGGCGCACTCCTCGCAGACCTCGACCCCGATCCTCGTGGTGAGAGGCCGACAAGCGACGCAGGGGGTTCCCTCGAGCGGGCTTGGAGGCTGGTGCAGCTCGCCGACACCCTCCTCACTAACTCAGAAGCCAGGGAGGGTGTGGTCTATACCCCTCGACGGTTAGCGCAGGCCCTCGCCGCGCTGATTCCTGTCGGGTCGACAGCGACGCTGGATCCATGTTGTGGCAAGGGCGCCCTCCTCCTCGCCGCTTTCGAGCGTTTGCGGCAGCTCGAAGCAGCGACCGCGCCTCATCACCACCTCGGGCGCCTCTGGGGGCTCGACGTCGACCCGCTCTCGGTCGCCACGACGCGGGTCATCTTGGCTTTGGCCGCGGGGCTGCCTGCCCTCTCCGAGTCCGAAGGGGAAGCCGCCGCAGCGGTGCTTCGACGCCAAATTCAAGTCGCCGACGCCCTCTTCGCGCTCCCCTTCGACGGACCCGCTGGAGGTTTCCCGGCGCTGATCGCCAACCCTCCGTATCGGCGAGCGGCGCGTCGGGTTCGCGAAGACCTCAGCCGTCGATATTCTTCGGCGCTCGGAGCGTTCGACCTCTTCGTCCCCTTCATCGAGCGCTCGCTCGAGCTGCTCGCCGAGGGCGGGCGGGCGGTCTTGGTCACGTCCAACAAGTTTCTCAGCGCCGACTACGGCCGAGGACTGCGGCAGCTGCTCGCGCAGCAACACCTCGAGATGGTCTTCGACCTCACCGAAGACCGGACCTTCGAGGCCTTCATCGACGCCGCGATCACCGTCGTCACCCGAGCTGAGCCACAGTCCACCGTGTTCGCGAGAGCCAAGCGGCCCCTGCTTGCCCTCAGCCAGGAAGTGTTCGAGACCTTTGCGCTCGCGCGGGGGCTCGAGCGCGAAGATGAATGGGTCGTCGCCGAGCACCTGTGCGAGCCTTTGTGGGGCTCGACGCCGAGCGCTCCTTGGAAGCTTGGGGTGTTGGGGCGAAATCGACTCATCGCTGCTCGCATGCGGGCGTTCGGCCTCACCCTCGGCGATTTGTTTCCCCTCAGAACCGGTGTGATGGGATTCGACTACCACGCGGTCGTCTCGGAGATCGTCGATGGCCCCTTGGAGGCGGGTGAGCGCGCGGTCGCCACGAATTCCGTGCTCCAGCCCTGTCGTTCGTTGTGGGGTTGCACCCCCGTCAAACTCGCCAAACGCCCTCTCAATCAGCCAAAGCTGACCACCAAACCAAAGGCCTTGAGCGCGGCCGCTTGGCGTTGGTCGGGCGAGCCAAAGCTCGTCATTCCTGGGGTCAAGTCGCAGCTCATGGCCTTCTACGACGCGGACGGCACGCTCGCGCCTCTGGTCGCGGTGCATGGCGCCGCGATGAACGAGGCCGCAGGTTACAGTTTGGCCGCGCTCCTGTGCAGCCGTCCCATCCGCTGGCTCTTCGAGCGCGAACAGCGCGGCGCGCAGATTCCCCGCGGCTCCAAGCGATTCTCCGTCCAGGCGCTGGGGCGTATCCCGATGCCGTGCCCGCTCGAAAGCGTGATCGAGGCGCTGCAGCCCGTCGGAAGGGCTCTTCATGCCGCACCAGAAGACCCGGACCTGTGGTTTGCTCTCGACCAGCGGGCTCTCGCTCTCTTCGGGCTCACCTCCCTCGACATCCCGGAAGACTGACACAACGGGCGGAGAGTCCCAGGTTGCGCCCATGGCTGCGACCTGGATTTCTATCAACGTCCAAAGGAAACTGGCGTCTCTCCGCGGCCAACCACGTCGACTTCGATGCTCGGGCGGTCAACGGCCAGCAATAGAATTCGCGCGCTACTCGGCACCGAGCTGAAGTCCATCTTGAAATTCAGAGTTCGGTCGCATTTTCCACCGATCGCAGCGAACCCCACAATCCTTCTCAAAGGACATCTTTTGAGTGCCCGTTCGGAAATGCCCAAGGTGCACGGAGCCGACGACCGAGCGACGCAGGCGTGCACCGGTAAGCCGAGGAGCGAGGGAGGAAGGCGACGCCGCAGATGGGGTGTTTCCGGACGGGCACGAGCTGGCTCGAAGCGAGCCACCGCGCGTCCCTGCGCGCGATCACTTCCGAAGCAAACTGGCGCGAAAAGGTTCGACCGGGCTATGCTGCCGCGCTAGTGTAAACCGTCATGACTCTCCATGTTTATTGACTGCAAGGAGCGCCCCCCAATCCTCAG
>PFUG01000399.1 GCA_002789955.1 Deltaproteobacteria bacterium CG_4_9_14_3_um_filter_63_12
GGCTGCGGGAGAGGCGTTTGAAGTCCGAGCGACGGCAGCCGGTGTGATGTATCAGGAGGAGGATGAAGCTGGAACTGTCGCGACGAAGAACCAGACGGCTGAGGAGGAGAGAGACCCGGTGCGCAAGTCTCAACGCTCAGGCTTCTTGGTCAAAGCAGATGTCGATTCGAAGTCCACATGGACGGATGCCTATGTGGGCGAAATATCAGCGGAGGGCACGGCCGAGGTGGCGGCAATGAATGCCAGCGCTGCAGACTTGATTGCGCTCGCGGAGAGGGGCAGTGTGGCACCAGCGCGCAAGGACGCGGGGTGCTCGCTCCGAGCCACCTCAGGTTCGGGAAGCGAGCGAAATCCGAACGCTCCCTGGACCCGGAGAATCACCATGGCCCTGATCGTATGTATGGAGTGCGGCGGCAACGTCTCGAGCTCGGCGACAAACTGTCCAGCGTGCGGCTATCCTGTGCAGCAGATGGCGAAGGACCCTCGCCAGCAGAAGCCACGCTCGTCGACGGGCGAGGAGACGGTCTGGGAGGGTCGCGCGAGCCTGCGCTCGGCATTGCCCCACTTCTTCAAGTTCTTTCTCAGCGTGACCCTCGTGGTGGTGCTGTTCCAGGTCGGGTTGGCGCGGGCTCCCGAGTGGGCGTGCAAGGCGTCGAAGTCGGCCTGCGAGGCCGTTGACAGCGCGCTCTTCACGAAGGTGTGGGGCTACGCGTTCACCCTCGAGCTGGCGATCTTGGTGTTGCTCCTCCTGGGTCTGTTGAAGTCCATCTTGGTGGTCAAGAGCATCTACGTGAAGCTGACCAATCAACGGTTGATTTCCGAGTACGGGATCCTCTCCAAACAGGTGGACGACATCGACCTGCGGATCGTCGACGACACCCAGTTCAGCCAGGGTGTGTTGGACCGGCTGCTGAAGATCGGGACGGTGACGGTGATCTCGAACGACATGACCAGCCCTCGCCTTTACTTGCGGGGATTCGACAGCCCGCGTGAGCTGCGAGAGCGGATTCGTGCGCAGGTCTACGCGTACACACAACACCAGCACTTCGTCCGCTCGACGTAAGATTGGGCAGCGAGGCAATAGAATCCAAACGTTGCGCCGGTTGCGGTTGCGCACTAGATTCGTGGGTCCGCCCTGGGCGACGTAACGTGTGAGCACCCTGTTGGAGTTGGTATGAGCCAAAGGGACAGAAAGCCTTCGGAAATCGTGGTGATGTCAAGGGAGACGCCAGTCCCGACCCTGCGTGCCCATCTGCGCCAGCAAGGCATGCGCATCCCGCCGGCGTTGGCGCGGCAAGACTGGGGCCCCGCAGTGATCCGCGCCGGCTTTGACGAGGAAATCCCGGCCGCGAGCTCCAACTCCTATCTGCCTCCAGCACCCCGTCAGCCCCATCCCGTCAGCTCCGCACCACGGGCGTTGCGTGCTGAGCCGCAGCATTCCGAGCCGGACTATTTCGACTCAGATTATTCGGAGCCGAACTATTCGGACTCGGACTACAACGAGCCGCAGCCAGTCTTCGGGGACTCGCCGCAGACCAACCCCTACTCCGAGCCCATCCCAGCCGAGTCTTGGGAGCAGCCGACCGGAGCGTTCTCACCGATCCAGCGTCGCTCTGCCGCGCCTCCGATGGAGGATGACCCGACGCCCGGTGGCCCGTCCCCTGCGATCCCGGCTCCCAAGTCTCCTCCGAGCATGGAGCAGCAACCTGCGACCATGCAGCTCAACTACCAGCATGCGGCGGCGTTGGCCGACCAGTTCTCGGCCGTTGCTCCGAATCCTGGAATGGGCGTCGGCGAGTCGACCACCCAAGCCTCACATCGCATCGAGCGGCTCGACCTCTCCGATTGGGGCTACCTGCTGCGCATCGTCATGATCGCCGAGCAGAACGACCCTGGTCCGCGAACCTCCTTGGAGTCCTTGAGCCCGACGATTGGTCAGTGGTTGCAGGACAACATCGACCAACCTGCGCGCCTCGAGTACGACCGACGGTTTCGCCGCGACCTCGAGAAGCGCTTGGCCAAGTTCATGACGCAGACCTTGGGGCGCTTCCCCGTCATCAAGGCCGACGTTCAATTCATCGAGTAACGCTCAGTTCGCCTGCATGGGACCTGCGAGGGTTCGTAAGAGCGCGTTGAGCTCGTTGATCTGGGCTTCCGAGGCGTTGAGTTCGAAACCGGCGAGTGCGGCCTGGTAGTCCTCCACGTCTCTCGCGAAGCGAGCAGCGGCGAGGGCGCGGTAGCGCTCTCGGCGCGGTTTCTCCAGAGAGTTCTTGAGCCCGGCGAGTCTTTGGCCGACCTCGGCCGTCTCTTTGCCCTTGCTCTCGACGTAGGTCTTGAGCGCGGCGAGCACCGCTTGCGGTTCGGAGGTCTGACGGGCGATGGCGGTGACGCCCCGGATGAGTCCCATGGCGCGGTTGGGGAGGTCCTCGGTGATGCCTCCCTGAGCGAGGGACGAGGAGGTGAGAAACGGCGCTAAGAGCTTGGTTGCGTCGTAGACTGGCGCGACGACCACGGGCTCGGCCTTCTTCTTCTTTTTCTTCCTCTTCGATTTGCGAAGCTGCCCAGGCTCGGGAGGGACCTCAGGCGCGCTTCGCTGCGGCGCGCTGGCCACGACAGTGGTGTCCGAGCGCTCGCGTGGCCCCTCACACCCCAAGAAGAGCGCTGGGATCAGCAAGGCCCAGAGGGTCTTCGTGCTCAATTTGAGTCTGCGCCGCAGGGTCATCTGGAATTTCTGGGTGGGAGGATTGCGAAGTGGAGCGGACAACCGCTTTTTATGGTAGACCGCCCCCTCGGGTTCCCGCAAGCTCGGGCGCAAACCGCAGGAGCTTGCTGCCCTTGGTGTCTTATGCTGGAAGATTTGGAGGTCGTTGGATGAGTCGAAGCGAGGTCAATTGGGAAGATTACGTCGTACACCTCCCCAAGCCAGAGGCCTTTGGCGAGCTGTGGCGCGAGAAAGCGATGTTGCTGGCCGAGGTCCGCTATTTGTTGGTGGTCGGAAGCCTGACGCGCCCACGCAAGAGCGCCGCACTGGCCGAGCAGCAACTGGGCATGAAGCACGTGGGCAGCTACTTCGACGTGACCCGCAGCTCTGAGATCGGCGACCGAGAATACAACATCGAGCTCGTCGACCTGGGCCTCGGCGAGCCCGTTCGGGTCGCCATCGCCAGCCACGGCATCGGCGCTTCGGGCGCCGAGATCGTGATCGCCGAGCTCACCGCGCTCATTCACTACAGCCGTGGCCTGCTCGGGCTCGACGCGGACCACGAAATCCTTGGCGTCGGTCGCAGCGGGACCCGCGGCTGCCTGGTCGATCACCCCTATGGCACGCTGGGCATCTCGACCGTCTCCTACGACGACCGCTTCGACGCCGCCACGCCGGACCCCACCCTCCTGAGCCTCGTCATCGAGCAGGCCCAGAGCGACAGGGTTCCGTATGCGTTGGGCCGCGGCATCTCGACGGCCTTCTTCTGGACCGGCCAGGGCCGCGTCTTGCCGTCGCAACGCCCCATCTCAGCGGCCCAACAAAGTCGCCGCGAAGAGACCGCAGAGGCCATGCTCTGGTCGTGGGTCGAGAAGGGCATCGAGTTCATCGAGATGGAAGACCACGCTGTGCACTCCGTCTGTCGAACGCTCGGGTTGCCTTCGGTCTCCGTCGGCGTGGTCATCGCGCGTCGCTTCGACGCCGACCAAGGTCGCTTCGTGCTCGACTACGACGCCGACGCCAAGAAACACAGCGAGCTCATGCCTGTGGGCGTGCTCCTCAAGGCGTTTGGCCGACACTGGCTGGGCCGTTCGGAGTCCGCGAGATGACGCCCCGGCGCAAGAAACGGCTCGTGTTCGCGGGTCTCCTGCTCTCTCTTTTGGGTTGGCTCATGCTGCAGTCCTACGCCAGCGAGCTCGAATACGAGCGCTACACCCGACAGATGCTGGTCTTCGACGAGGTCGAGACCCACGTTATCAGCGTCGATGGAGCGCCGACCCAGACCCGCGACGAGCAGACCGCAAACCTCGAAACCGCTCTGTTTCCCGCCCTTGGGTACGTCTCCGCCTGTTTCGTGAAAGGCAACGGCTCCACTGCGCCTGTGGAGATGGAGCTCCTCGTCGCCGCAGATCTCTCGGTCAACGTCCGCGGCCTAGAGCCCCAAGACCTAGATGAGACCTGTGTCCGAGAAGCCCTCGAGCACAGCGATTGGGACCGTGTCAAGCTGCCGCTCGCGGCGCGTGTGCGGCTGGTTGCACTGGCATCGAAATGATGCGCCCTTCCGCTGCGATTTGTTCTGTATTAGGTGTGCGGGGCCTCGCCATTTCGAGGCGAACTCCTAGGTTATTTCGGGTTGAGGGGCTCTTTTTTCCAGCCCCGAGGGAGAATGTATGAGCGCGGGTAACGAACACGAGTCGGGCAAACTCTCGGCGGCCATCGACGACAGCCAGCGGCGGGCCCGCAAGGCCGTCGAACCGGGCTACTTCGAGTACCGCAACTTACGGGACGACGAGTTCTGGCGCGCCCTTCCGCCGTTTGCCGACGTCGACCGCGAGACCTTCCTCAGCACCAAGTGGCAGATGCAGAACTCGGTCTACGGGATGCCCAAGCTGCTGGCGTTCTTCGAGGGCTGGGCCGATCCCGCCTTTGTCGCCGACGTCGAGAAGGGCTTTCACATCGCCCCCATGGCGGTGCGCGTCACGCCCTATCTGCTCTCGCTCATCAACTGGGACAGCCCCTACGATGACCCCATCCGCACGCAGTTCATCCCGCTGGGCAGCAACTTCGAAGAAGACCACCCCATGCTCACCCTGGACTCGCTCAGCGAGCAGGTGGACGCCCCCGTGCCCGGTCTGACCCATCGTTACGCCGACAAGGCCCTCTTTCTGGCCCTCGACACCTGCCCCGTCTACTGCCGCTTCTGCACCCGCAGCTACGCCATCGGCGTCGACACCGACACGGTCGAGAAGGTCAGCCTCAAGGTCAACCCCAAGCGCTGGGAGCAAGCCTTCGCCTACATCGAAAGTCGTCCCGAGCTGGAAGACATCGTCATCTCTGGAGGCGACGCCTTCAACCTGCCGGCCAAACACCTGAAAGCCATCGGCGAGCGCCTGCTCAACATGAAGAACATCCGCCGCATTCGCTACGCCACCAAGGGCCCGGCCGTCATGCCCATGAAGCTGTTGAGCGACCCCGAGTGGGTCGAGGCGCTCACCGACGTGCACGCCATGGGCCGCCGCATGCACAAGCAGGTCGCCGTCCACACCCACTTCAACTCGGCCAACGAGATCACCGAGATCACGCGCCAAGCCATCAACGTGCTCTTCGAGCATGGCATCACCGTGCGCAACCAGTCCGTGCTGCAGACCGGCGTCAACAACACCGTCGAGTCCATGACCAAGCTGGTCAAGCGCCTGGGCGAGATCAACGTGCACCCCTACTACGTCTACCAGCACGACATGGTGAGCGGCGTCGAGAGCCTGCGCACGAACATCGCTACGGCCTTGGAGATCGAGCTCGGCGTCCGCGGCTGCACCGCCGGCTTCAACCAGCCGCTGGTTATCGTCGACGCCCCAGGCGGCGGCGGCAAGCGCAGCATCTTCTCCTTCGAGCACTACAACCGCGAGACCGGCATCAGCGTCTACCGCGCGCCGGCCGTGAAGCTGGGCCAGAACTTCCTCTACTTCGATCCGCTGCACAGCCTGAGCGCCGAGGTGCGGGCCCGCTGGCAGGTCGCCGGCGAGCGAGAAGAGATGATCGCGGCCGCCATCAAGGCGGTCGGCGACTGATGTCTCTGCCCTTTGCCCCCCCTCTCCCGCAAGGGCAAAGGGGGGCAATCCGAGCCGCGCTGCAAGCGGCGCTCGAGGTCCTCGGAGAGCCCGCTGCGCTCTGGGTGATCGTGAACGACTCGGCGCGCGCGACGCCCACTCGGCAGGTGCTCGAGGTCTTGCGCGCCCAGCGCGCCATGCCGGCTCTGCACCTCGTCGTCGCCTGCGGGAGCCATACTTTTGGCGCGGCCGAACGCCAGGCGCACGTCGAGGCCCAGGGCATCGACGTCGGCCAAACTGTCCAGTGGCACGTCGCCACCGACGATTTTTCCATCCCCAACGACGCTGCGGTGCTCGCCATCGGCTCGGTCGAACCCCATTGGTTTGCCGGCTACACCGGCGCCCACAAGACCTTGACCGTGGGCCTCTGGAGCCGCCAGCGGATCGAGCGCAACCACGCCAACGCCCTGTCTCTGGCGGCCTCTCCGGCGGTGTTGAGCGGGAACCCCGTACACGAAGACCTCGTCCGCCAGCTCAACGACTGGATGGCCGCTCGCCGCGGCCCCGTTGCGGCGCTCAACGTGGTTGTCGACGCCTCACAGCAGGTGCTCGCCGCCGTGGGCGGCGTGCCCCTGCAGAGCTTGGCGGGCGCCGTCGAGGTGGCCGAGCGGCACTTCGTCGTGACCCTCGAGAGGCCCGTAGACCGGCTCGTGGCGCGGGTCGGCGCGCCCTTGAGTCGCTCGTTGTACCAGGCCCTCAAGGGGGTCAAAAATCACGCGGCCGCGGTGCGCAAGGGCGGCGCGCTGGTCTTGGTCGCCGACTGCGAGGACGGCGTCGGCATCGACCACTTCATGGGGCTGTTGCGCGACTGCGCCAACGGAGCCGAAGCCGCCGAGCGGCTTCGGCTGCGTGGCTACAAGTTGGGCGACCACAAGAGCGTGCGGCTGCTGCAGTTGGTCGAGGAGCGTGGGTTGCAGCTGGGCGTTGTGAGCCGCGGGTTGAGCGACGAGGACGCGCGCGTCTGTCGGATGACCCCGTTCGCGGACCTGGACGCTGCGCTGGAGTGGGCGCGGCAGGTGGCGCCGGGTGCGGAGGAGCTGGTTGTGGAGGACGCGGGGAACCGGGTGACGCGGGTGCGGTGATAGAGACGAGTGAAGACTCCACACCTCAGGCCTCAGGCCTCAGGTTTCAGGCTTCAGGCCTCAGGCTTCAGGCCTCAGGCTTCAGGCCTCAGGTCTCATGCCTCAGGCTTCAGGCCTCAGGCCTCAGGCCTCAGGCCTCAGGTTTCATGCCTCAGGCCTCAGGCCTCAGGTTTCATGCCTCAGGCCTCAGGCT
>PFUG01000222.1:0-7034 GCA_002789955.1 Deltaproteobacteria bacterium CG_4_9_14_3_um_filter_63_12
AAGGTGAGGAGCAGGGCGAGCGTGCGAGTCATCGAGGACCTCCGAGTGAAGTGGGTTCGAAGCAAGACACGCTACGCGGGCTCCCCCGTTGGGGTCAAATCTCGCGGGCCATGGGTCAGCGTCGCGAGCCTCTCGGCCAGTCCAGAATAGCGTTGGGCCGAGCGTCGAATGGCGACCTGCAAGAGCCGCTCGTCGCCCACCACGACGACGCTCTTACGGGCCCTAGTCAGCGCGGTGTAGACGGCCTCGCGGCTCGAGAGCGGTCCGTCGCGGGTGGGCAAGACGAAGGCGACGTGGTCGAACTCCGAGCCTTGGCTCTTGTGAACGGTGACGGCGTGAGCCAGGGCGACATGCCCACGCAACGCGTCTGGGTGGTGAGCGACGAGGGAGCCGTCGGGCCGCGGGAAGACGGCCATCAATCTGGGCACCCGGTCGTCGTTGAGGCGGACGTCAACAAGAATGCCAGTGTCTCCATTGAAGAGCTGTCGTTCGTAATCGTTGCGCAAGACGATGATGGGTTCGCCTTGTAGCAAGGGGCGGGTCTCGCGCTCGCCGAGGTGTCGCGCCATGAGCCCATGCAGTCGAGAGTTGATGGACTCGGTGCCCGCGCTGCCACCGTGGGTCAAGCAGAGGATCCGAGAGAGGTCCAAGTGCTTGACCAGGGCTCGGAGCTCGGGTTCACCGTGCGTGAAGCCTCCTGGTTCGATCTGAAAGGGGGTCGCAAGCCAGTCGAGGACCTGGTTCGTGCCCAATCCTTCGACGAACCAGCGGTCCAGGAAGCCGCTCAAAGAGTTGGTGGCATCGAGGAGCTCGACTCCTTCGAAGCGGACCTCGCCCACCGAGCTCAATTTGCGAACGAGCGACTCGTCGTCGAGGAAGCTGACCTCGCCGTGCATGGCCTGCTCGGAGACGGCGGCGACGGCGCGGCCGCCTTCGTCGTCGCTGTCGACACGGAAGTTGTGGGTCAGCTCGACGGTGTGCAGGGAACGCTGGGCCTGTTCGGGGTCGAGCTCGTCGTCTGCGCTCGCGATGACGGCCGCCCAGGGCGGCAGCTTCGGGTTCTTTTGGAGCAGGTCGCGCAGGACCGCGCCGGCGTCGACGGAGGGGAGCTGGTTGGGGTCACCGATGAGCACGACCTTGGCGCCCTGCTGAACTGCATCCAAGAGGTGCGTCATGAGCTCGAGGCCGACCATCGAGACTTCATCGACGATGATGACGTTCTGCTGCAGACGTCGGCGCCGGTCGAAGCGGAACCGACCCGAGCTGGGCGAGAAGCCGAGCAATCGGTGAATGGTGCGAGGTTGCTGCAGAGAGCGGAACATTTGGCGTTCGAGTGGCGGCAGCGAACGCAAGGCGGCGAGCTGTTCTTGGATGGAGGCGGAGAGGCGCGTCGCCGCTTTGCCCGTCGGCGCGGTGAGCGCGATCTCCGAGGGACCGCGACCGAGGAGGAAGAGGGCGCGGAGCAACGAGATGACGACTGAGGTCTTGCCCGTCCCTGGACCGCCTGTGATCACCGAGAGTGGGGCGTGCAGCGAGGTGAGGACGGCCAATTGCTGTTCTTTCGAGAGCTTCAACGCGTGGCTCTTCCGTCGGGTCCGCTCGTCGGCTCCACCGAGGAGCTGCTCGAGCATCGCCGAGATATCGGCGGCCTCCCAGGAGCTGGTCGACTCCGTAGTGATCTCGCAAATGGACTGCACGAGACGCGTCTCGAGGCTGTAGATGCGTTGAGTGTAGAGGTGACCCTCGGCAACGATGAGGGGCGCGGTTTCGGTCGTGGAGCCAATGCAGCTCAGGCGCTCGCCCGCGCTTGCGATCAAGGAGACGCTTCGCTCGATGAGGGCGGAGAGCTCGGCGTCGGGACCCAAGAGGGCGGCGAAGGCGGCGCGCAGAGCGACTTTGCCCTCCGGTCCGGCGACGGGCAGCCGGGTGCTGCCTTGGTCGGCGAGCCACAACAGCGTCACCGCCAGCAACAAAAGCACGGCGCGGTCTTCATCGTCGTGGCTGCGCTCGACACCCAAGAGCTCGAGCGCCGGCGAGAGGTAGCTCTGTACGAGCTCGCCGCGACGCTCGAGGGCGGTGCCCATCTGGCTCACTGCATCGAGGCCCAGCGCCTCGGGGTCGAGGGGTGTCGTCGTCATCAGACAGGCTCTTGCTGGCTGTGGAGCGCCAGAAGTCTTGCCTCGCGAGACCTGACGCCAGAACTCATCGGATTTTGCTCGCTTCCTGGCACGGCGCTCGCTCGGAGCGAGCGAGCTGGAATGCCTGCGCTCGCGATGGGGAGAGCGTTTCCCGTGACACACGGCTCACTCCGTCGAACCCCACACTCTTGCCCCAGGCCCCGTGACGTTCATATGGTATGACGGTACACGGATGGGTCGACGAACCGACCAGGGGTTATGATGCGCCTAGCCAACACAACATGGAAGCTCTTGTGGCGAGCACTCGTGACGATCCTGCTGCTGATTTGTGTGGCTCCGGAGGGCTTCGCTCAGTCCTACGACGACTTGGATTCGGCCACCCAAAAGCAATTCGCCAAGCTGCTCGACAAGTGCATCAAAGCCTACGACCGCAACCGCTTCGATGACGCCGAGGCGCTCTGCGGCGAGGCGACGGCGATCATTCCGCACCCCGCCGCCGCTTACGTGGTTGCACGAATCCGGGACCGCTCGGGCCAGTGTGATGTGGCCGTCGAGATCTACCGCAGGGTGCTCGAAACCGAGCCTGTGGGCGCTTCGGAGACCCGTTGGCTCGAAGAGTACAAGCCGAGCATCGAGGAGAATCTGTCGGCCCTCGGGGACTGCAGCGCGCGCATCGATGTCACCTGCGAGGACGAAGGTGGCCATGTGACGGTCGGGCCCAAAGTCCTCGGGAAATGCCCGGGCGTCTTCACGACGACCGTCGGAAACATCGGGGTGACCCTGAGCAGCCCGGGCAAGAAAGCTGCGACGCAGAACGTGGAGGCCGTATCTGGGCGTGCGCAGCCCGTGACGTTCAAGGCCCTCGACCCGGCCGACGCGGGGACCCTCACAGTGGCTTGCCCCGAGTTCAAAAATGGCGCGGTGCTCTTCGTCGATGAGGTCTCCGTCGGCGAGTGTCCCGATGTGCTCTCGCTGCCGAAGGGCAAGCAGCGCATCGTCGCCAAGGACAGCACAGGGAAGAGAGGCCTGAGCGTCATCGACGTGGAGCCGTCGACCGCGCAACAGACTGAGGTCATGCCGTTCCGCAAGATCGCCGTCGAATGCGACGACCCAGAGCTGAGCCTGAAGCTCGTGAACGAGGGAGCAGAGAATGACATCGACGCACCCTGCGCCGAGGTCGCCCAGACCGGAGGGCTCTTTCTCATAGATGGGAACTACGAGCTCGTCCTCTCGAGAGAAGACCAACAGCCAGTCAAATTGCCGTTCGAAGTCAATGGCGAGCCCACCAAGCCGCTGAAGATCGGCGCGCTCGACCGTCTCCCGGTCGCCTTCTCGGTGACCTGCGAAGGCGAGGGAGTCTTCGTCCGCATCGGCAGCAAGACAGGGCCTTGTCCCCTCGAAGGGACCCTCGAAAGGGGCAACTACATCCTCGAAGCTCGTCAAGAGGGCCACGAACCGAACGACCAGAAGGTCGAGCTCGAGTTGGGAGGACAAAACACGTTCCACGTGCCAGCCCTCGAAGAGCAGTCGTTCTTCACCGCTGGCAACGTCACCGCGATGGTCGGCGGAGCCGTGCTGATTGCCGCCATCGCCGTCGACGTTTCGGGACTCTCCGACCTCGATAGAGTCGACCAGATCAAGGCAACGGACCTCTCCCTCCTCTCGGTGGAAGAGAAAGCGAAGCTCAAGATCGAGTGGGACGGCCTGAAGAGCGCCTACACCACGCGCGTCTGGACCACACGCATCCTCTATCCGATCGGCATCGCCGCTGCCGCGACGGGCGTCGGGCTGATCGTCTACGACCTGATGAACTCATCGCCCGGCGACTTTACCGGTCCGGAAGAGGCGTCTTGGACGCCGCAGGTGCTCCCATTGGCCACCGCAGACCAGGCCGGCGCCTTCCTGCGCTGGTCTTTCTAACGAGCCAGACTGGTCAAGCGCCGACCGGCTATCACAGTCTGGAACCTGGAGTCTGGAGTCTGGAGTCTGGAGTCTGGCAAATCACTGGGAGCTCGACGCCATGACGTCCACCCTGCGTGCATCGAAATTCGTCTTCGTTTGCCTCACCGCCGCGCTGTTGAGCTCGGCCTGCGACGACGAGACGCCAAAGACTGCGCTCGACACCAGCTCCGATTCCCAGACCGTCGACGTGGACACCGACACCGACAGCCTCGACTCGCTGGACACGCAGGACCTCGCAGAGGTGGAGGATACGACGCCTCCCGCTCGCCCGACGTGTGCGCTGACCTCGAGCACGAGTGCCCCTGAGACCCACACCCTGAATGGCTGGACCGTCGAGGTGGACTCAGGCACTGGGGCTTGGTCGATCACCCCGCCCGGTGGGACGCAGCCAACCCTGGAGGGGTCGGGCACCTGCGTCGACGGCGAGCGTGGCCCCCAACCGGCGCTCACCCTGGTGCGCGAGGGCGCGCCCAAGGTTCTCGCCCTTGCCGGCGCTTACCAGATTCAGACCGACTCGGGGTTGACGTGGTGGCCGACCTCCGGCGTTGCGCCCACGGTCACGGCCAGCGAATCCCTGGTCAGTCTGCGCTGGGCGCTGCTCTCCGCCAGCAACGAAGCCGACTTCGCCACGCTCATCTTCGAACCCTATGGACCGCGCGACCTGCGCATCGCGCTGCAGGCCGATGGCGGCGCGCTCGGTGGTTCCATTGAGATGCGCTGCACGAGCGACGAGAGCTTCTTCGGCCTCGGCACTCAGAGCGTCGGGATGGACCTGCGCGGGCACGAGTTCCCCCTCTGGACCCAAGAGCAGGGCGTCGGCAAACCCAAGGGCGGCGGCATCTTCCCGCTCAACAATATCCCTGAGGCCGCCTACGCCCCCATGGGCGTCTGGCACTCGTCGCGCGGCTACTCCGCCCTGCTCGACACCGACGCCTACAGCGAGCTCAACCTCTGCGAGAACGTCGGCGACCGCGTCCGGCTTCGAACCTACGGCGAGCTGCCGGCTCTGGTCTTGGTCGCCGGCGATTCGCCGCGTGCCCGGCTGAGCGCCATCACCGACTACACCGGCCGCCCGACCGAGCCCGCCCCTTGGCTCTTGGCGCCCTGGAACGACGCCGTCGGTGGACCCGAGAATCTGCACCGCGTCGCCGCCGTCCTGCGCGACAACCACATCCCCTCTTCGGCCATCTGGAGCGAGGACTGGATCGGCGGCGACGAAGGCAATTTCGGCTTCCGGCTCTCCTACGCCTGGGAATGGGACCCCACTCTCTACCCCGACCTGCCCACCGACATCGACACCTTGCACGACGACGGCTTCGCCTTCCTTGCCTACTTCAATCCCTTCGTGCCTCAGCCGACGCGCATGTACCAGGAGGGCGTCGACGGCGGCTACCTCATCGAGACGGCCGACGCCGCGACCTATGTCTTCAGCGACCCCGCTGGGCGCATGGTCTCTCTGGTCGACCTCTCCAATCCCGGCGCTGTGGCTTGGCTCTCGAGCTACCTCGACACGGCCGCCAATACCCTGAAGATCGACGGCTGGATGGCCGACTACGCCGAGTGGCTGCCCATCGACAGCGTTCTCTTCTCAAACGAGTCCCCTTGGCTCGCCCACAATCGCTACCCATTGGAGTGGCAACGGGTCAACCGCGAGGCGCTCTCGAACGCCCACGCCGCAGGTCCCGAGCCCGCCAACAACTGGGTCTATTTCCCGCGCAGCGGCTGGGCCTCGACTGGCGGTGGCACCGGCGGCATTGCCCCGACCATGTGGGCTGGCGACCAGAACACCGACTGGGAATATGACGACGGCTTCCCCACCGTCGTCGCCATCGGCAGCCACGTCGGCCTCTCCGGCGTCAGCCTCTACGGCTCCGACATCGCCGGCTACTCGGCCTTCCTCGTGCCCCCCACCACAAAGGAGCTCTTCCTGCGCTGGTCGGCGTTCGGCGCGTTCTCACCGCTCATGCGCACCCACCATGGTTCGAGTGAGTGCACCAACTGGGCCTTCGACCGCGATCCGGCGACCTTGGAGCACTACAAGCGCTACGCCATCATCCACACCCTGCTCTATCCTTACCTGTCGGAGCTCACCCAACAGGCGAGCGCCACCGGCTTGCCCCTGATGCGCCATCCCTTCCTGGTCGAGCCCAATTGCCCCACTCTGTGGTCCGGCGACCACTACTCGACCTTCCTCGGCGACCACCTCCTCGTCGTCCCCGTGCTGGCGCCCGCCGTTACCCAGTGGGAGGTCACGCTGCCGGCGGCCGGCTGGTGGCCGCTCTTTGGGGACGCTCCGCAGACCGACGGGACGCTCTCCCAGGACGGCGCCCTGGTCTTCACTGCAGACGCCTCACCCACGGAAATCCCAGTCTACGTGCGGCCCGGAACCGTGCTCGCCCTCTTGGACCAGCCTGTGGACTCGTTCTACGGAGCGACCAACCCAGCCCTCACGACTCTGGCCGACGTCACCGACGCCTATCGCCTGGCCCTCTATCCCGACGCGAGCGGTGCGCTGCGGTCCAGCGCAGTGGGCGCCGCGACCGTTGTCGGCGAAGGCTGGAGCCAGGTCGACCTAACCTCTGCGCCCACGCTCGACGGCACACCGCTGTTGCCCTGCGCCGACGTCGCGGCAGGGACTTCGTGCGTCGATGCCGAGACCGTCTGGATTGTCGGCACCGATCTGGTCTTGCGCGCCCAGGGCGCGACGCTCACGTTTGCTTCCCCCATCGAACAGAGCTACCGAGTCGGTCTGGCCGGCCTCGGCTGGGGAGAGTGGCGACGGGCCACAGACCCTGGAGACCTAAACGCCGTGGTGACCCCACCGTGCGAGCTGCCTTGAGCGGGGGCAATCGGGCGTAGGGAAACGACCCGGCTCGCTTCGAGCCAGCCGTCTGAGGTTACACCTTGGGCGCTGGAGTTTGTACACTTGTGGGT
>PFUG01000449.1:0-6792 GCA_002789955.1 Deltaproteobacteria bacterium CG_4_9_14_3_um_filter_63_12
TGAGGTTTTTACGAGGGACTCAATATTCATTCGTGGAGTTTTCGCACCCGTAATATATCCAACACCAATGCGAACCCCTCTTCTCGTTCCAACAGAGCGACCGCCCCATTGACGTCGGCCAGTCCATGAAGGAACGCTGGCAGAGCTCGCAGGAGCTTGGGGTCAAAGAACTCGAACCACACATCCTGTCCAAGGAGCAGCGTCAGTGAATCCTCATCGTCGCCGAAACGCAAAGCCCGCCGAAGCGGAGCCTGCAGCTCGAACCCCATCCACTTGAGAAGATCGATCTTCAGTCCCGGAACACGACCCAATTGCCTCGAGTCGAGCACCTCGACCGCTTGCCCCGCCTGGAACGCCACGAGAATCTCGCCGAGCCGGCAAATCGCAAGCACCTCTATGACGGTGTGCCCTGGTATCGCCATCGGACCTCGTCCTTGCGTTCGACGTGACAATCGGCGTTTGCTTCACTCTTCTTTGCTCCGCCGTTGGCTTTCTCTTACCCGCTGAAGTTCCGAGGGTCAACGTTTGGTTTTCTCTCAAATTCCGCGAATTCCCGCGCAAGGCCAAATAGGGCGTTGACGGCTCGTTGGTTTTGCACCATACCTCAACCAACCACACAGGAGACGCCGTTGAGCGAAACAAGCAGAAACGAGAATGGTGCGGAGAATCAAAGCAAGTGGGAACGCCAGAGTCGACCAGTCGAGGCCCAGCGAGAGGCGCTGCTCGTGTTCCGAGTCGGCGCGACCTGGCTCGGCGTTGATGCCAATCAAGTCGAGGAGCTGTGCGAGCCGCTTCCTGTGACTCCGCTGCCGCGGGTTCCTGAACACATCCCTGGGATGATCAGCCTGCGCGGTAAGCCCATTCCTCTGCTCGACCTCGCGCGATTCCTTCGCCTGCCCAAGGCCGTGAAGAGCGACGAGAGCGCAGAGGTCGCCTCCTCCCGCTTCATCGTTGTGGGCGCTCAGAGCATGGTCGTGGGGCTTCAATGCGACCGGGCGAGCCGCGTTGCCGAGGTCGAGTCTGCCCTCATCAAGGACCTAGAGGTTCTGCATGGAGAGCAGCTCCGAGCCTACTGCCGTGGTGAGATCGACCTCAAAGAGGGCGGAGAGGGGCTGGTTGGGGTGCTCGACCTCGCTGCACTGCTTCAAGCAGCGCGGGTGCGTGGTTAGAAAGGCCCCCGTTGGCAGCTGGTCAAGGTGCGCCCCTGGCCTTCGGTAACTGGCAACTTTTTCGTGTTCACAGCCCGTGCAAAGGTGCCTAAACCCGAGCGATGCACTGTGAACCACGCGTCTTTCGGTCTCTAGAGAGGGAGTATGCGCAACGCTTTGTTCGGAACGACCTTGATTCTGATGTCACTTTATTCTTGGATGGCGCTCGCTCAAGGCGCGGACGACCTCGGAGAGGTGGCTCCGCCAGTGGCAGATGTCGGCGACGAGTCACCTGCACCCGTGGTCGCACCTGAGGACCTCGACGAGCCAGCCGCTCCGGTCGAAGCTCCACAGGCCGCCCCCCCTACGAACCCACCATCGAACCCAACCTCCGCAGCGGTGGCCGTTGAGCCAGAGGAAGAAGGCGAGCACGCAGATGTCGAGTCGATCGATCTCGCTGAGCTGCTCGGGATTCCCCTCGAGTACGGCTTCGACGAGGTCGCAGTGGCCGTCCACGTCTACCTCGTCACCGCGTTGTGGAACCTCCAAGACCAGGCCTTTGGCAGCTTCGCAAACGCTGGCGGCGGATTCTCAGGGAAGCCTCAATTCGTTACCTACAGCGGTTATGTGAATATCCGCGGCAACGTCACCGACACCCTCATGGCGGAGGCAGAGTTCGAACTCTACAAAGGACAGGACGGAGCGACGAAGGTGACCCGTCTGCGCGGCGTGTGGAAGCCTTCACCCTACTTCCAACTGGCGTTGGGCCGCGACTTCCCACCCATTGGTATTCAGGACAGGGTCTACTACCCAACCTCCGACTTCCGTCTCTTTGCGCACGCCCCCTACCTCTATCACGCCATTATTCGCGCCACCGGCTGGTGGGACGGCGGGGTCCACCTCTCAGGTTATGTTCCGCTCCCATTCATCGAGGACAAAGCCAAGCTCAAGCTCGCCGCGTCCATCATCAACGGACCCGGAGACGCCCATCAAAGCGCTGACGACTATCTACAAACCCACATTACGACCAATGAACAGGGTTATATGTGGGAGGCGTTCCACGACAAAGCACGACAGCCCTGGGACAACAACTCCGACAAGCCCATCGCGTTCCGTGTCGCCTTTTCGTTCTTCGACGAACTCGAGCTCGGCGCCTCGGCCATGTTTGCCAAATACGACGCGAACGACAAGCTCGCTTCGAACTACTTCTTCGGCCACCTCCTCTATGGTGGTGAGCGCCTCACCGTCGCCGCTGAGGCGGGTATGCTCAAGCTCGACGTGGAGCCTGCGAACATGCAGAGCCCAGCAAACGCTGTCAATGAAACCACTGGGGACACGGGCGTGACCCAATTCTCGACGTACGTTTCGGCGGGCTACAAGGTCATCTACGACATGTGGGGTCTCGAGTTCATCGAACCCGTCGTTCGCTATGAGTTCATGGACTCATGGATGGAAGATGCCACCAACAAGGGCGACCGACATGCCATCTGGCTCGGCTTGCGAGCCTCTCCCATCAAGGGCTGGACCATCAAGGCTGCCTACCTCATCCAGCTCGAGACTGCGAGCGATGCCGATTTCAACGGAGATGGTACAGTCGACCCGGCAACCCTCGAGAACGACGGCCTCATCATCGAGTCGGTCTTCCAGTTTTGAGCGGGGTGACCAGCGACCAGTCTGTGGCGACCTTGTCTCTTTGGCCGCTCGGAGTGTTCTTCAAACGGCCAGCCGCTTGAGCCTTGTCAGACTTGACACCTGGCGTCTTACCCATCCCCACTACGAAGCGGCGCTGGCGATGACCAAATCGGCAGACCCGCCTCGCGGCTCTCGTCTAGCCAAAACGCTGCGCCTCTACCCCTACTTTTCGTTTAGGGAAAGGGGCGCAGCACGCCCCTACGGGCAAACGCCGAACGAGGCCTCGTAGACCCTCCCGCCCACATAGTTTCCGGCGCTGTGAGAGCATTCATAGAAGACCTTGATCGTGCCGCCGTTGGCGTCCACCTCGCCGCCACCCCGTGCGTTGATTGTGCCTGTCACGACGACGTCACGACCTTTGAGGAGTACGCCACCGCCGGCTCCGGGGCCGCCGTTGCCCCCGTTGCCGCCCCGAGTGTTACTGCCGCCGCCGGAATCGCACGAGAGCGACTGCGCTCCTGGGCCGCCGTAGCTCTGCCCACCGCCAGCGGCCAGGCCGCCAGCGCCGCCAGCCGCGTCGGAGTAGCGGCAGTTGGAGGCGTTACTCGGGACGACTTCGCCGGCTCCGCCATTGCCACCAGTGGCGCTGCCGTTGGTCGTGACGTGTCCGCTGACGCTCAAGGTTTGCAGCGCAATGAGCGCGACGCTGCCGCCTCCTTGTCCACCGGCGCCCCCACCGCCGCCGGTTCCGGCGGGGAAGTTGTTGTTGCCACCGTAGCGAGAGCCCGCACCGCCGCCGCCGCCACCGCCACCGCCCGAGCCGATGAAGACCTGCTCGTCCTGTGTGCTGTCGCCGTTGCCCGAGGCGGCCTGGTAGCCGCCTCGCCCGCCACCACCGCCGCCGCCGCCGTTGGCGTATCTGCAGTTTGGATCGCCCTCGCCTCCTCCCCCGTTGCCGCTGCCACCTGAGCCCGCAGGGCCTCCGTAGGTCCCGCCGCCTCCTGCGCCGCCGGCACCATTGCCTCCGCAGTAGGGGTTGCCCGACCCCTTTCCGCCGCCGCCGTTGCCGCCAAGGTAGCCGGCACCGTTTGCGGAGAGCGTTCCCCCGATGTCGATGTTCGTCGCTTCGACCCGCAATGACCCTCCGCCGCTGGTGACGGGCTGGACATAGACCGTCGCCCCGACGGCGACCGTGAAGGTCCCCACGTTGAGATGGTTGCCCGCGACCATTGTGTTATTCGCCGGAGCCCAAGTGGCGCCGCAGTGATCGCCGCCCCCGACCTCGCTCCAGCTCTCGACGCATGGGGCACAGGTCTGGGCGACGCAGCCCTGACCCGCACCGCAATCCATGATGCTCTTACATCCACAGGCAGCGCCGACGCTGCTGACGACACAGGCCTGGTTCGAAGCCGACACGGTGCAGTCGATGCCGCAGCCTCCACAGCGGCTCTCGAGAGTCCCCTCGAGGCAATCTCTGTCGCAACAGACGTCGCCCTCGCCGCAGTCGGAGTCGTTGTTGCACCCGCCGCAGGCTGCAGAGGCTTGGTCGATCGTGCCGTCGCAGTTGTTGTCCACCCCATCGCTGCAAGACGGGTCGCCGATGGGCCCTTCGGGGGCACTCGGTTTGACGTCGAAATCGGTGTCGTCGCAGTCGTTCCCGCCGCAGGACTGTGGCGCGAAACCGTCCTGGTCGAGGTCGAGCAACGTCCCGGCGCAGATGCCGGCGACGCAAGCGTCGCCCAGCGTGCAGTCATCTCCATCGCTGCAGGAGCCGATGGTAGGGAGGTAAGAGCAGACCGTCGCGGTGCAGGTGTCGGAGGTGCAGGGGTTGCGGTCGTCGCAGTCGACGCTGGTGGCGCAGACGATGGGCAGGCAACTTCCGCCCGCACAATAGTATCCTGACCCGCAAGGAATATTGAGACAGAGTATGTCCGTACACTCCTGCGAGTCGCAGACCTGATTGACTCCACAGTCAGCGCCAGGGCAGTCGACCTCGTAGCAGTTTCCCTGGACGCAGGTCTCGAGGACGGCACAGGTCATACCCAGACAGGAGACGTCGGTGCAGACCTCCTCGAGGCAGACCTGGTCCGCGTCGCAGGTCTCGCTCTGGCAGGTCGCGCGGTAGCAGGTGCCCTCGACACACACCTCCCCGGCTCCGCAGGCGAGTGCGACACACCCGACGTCTTGGCAACTGCCCTCGTAACAGACCCGGTCGGCACCGCAGAGAACGCCCTCGCAAGAATCCGCCAGACACACTCCTTTGACGCAGCGCTCTCCTGCTGGGCAGTCGACGCCGTAGCATTGGCTGGCGATGCAGGCCCCTTCGAAGCACGCCTCGCCCTCGGCGCAGAGCTGCGCGCTGCAGTCCGCATCGAGGCACCAGCCGTTGGCGCAGACTTTTCCGCCGGCGCATTCGACGCCGACGCAGAGGTTGGGGGTGCAGACGTTGCCGACACAGACCTCGCCCTCGAAGCAGGTCACGCCGTTGCAGTGATTGGGGTAGCAGAACCCGCCGGCGCAGCTCGAGCCCGGCGAACAGGTCACTCCGACGCAGCTGCGCTCGAGGCAGGTGTCGTCGATGCAGACCTCGCCGTAGCCGGTGCAGAGTGAGTCGGCGCAGTCTTGAGGGGTGCACACGCCCGCGGCGCAGTGGTGCGTCTTGCAGTCTCCGCTCACGCACGAGGTCGGCGTGCATTCGTCGTCCTCACAGACCTCACCGAGCGCCGGGCAGTTGCGCCAGGTGCAAGCGATGGGGAAGCAGCTTCCTCCTGCGCACGCCTCTCCGGTCGGGCAGATGGCGCCGACGCAGGCGAGCTCGGTGCAGTTGTAGTCGCGACAGAAGAACCCTTCGGCACAGTCACGGCTGCCGCAATCGGTGGGGAAGCACTCGCCTTCGATCATGGCGCCGTCGGGACAAAGTGAGGTGCCGTCTGTGTCTGCTGTGTCGATGCCGTCCACCTCGATGAGGTCGAGGGTCTTCTCTCCTGCTGAGTCGTCGCAAGCAGGGAGCCAGAGCCCGCCCAACAACACGAGTCCAAGAACGGAGCCAGTGCGCATCTTCCCCTCCGATCCACGATGAACAGTCTTCACTGGGAGGAGAGTATCCGAAGTCAAAGAGGCGGAATAGCCCGACGTTTCCGAGGTGGGGTCTGGTGCGGCCTGCGAGTCACCATTTTCATGAAGACAGGTTCTGGTCGCACGCTCAGAAACAGGCTAGTCTACGTGAAACACTGTTCGTGGCGGGGTCTTATGCGAGTTCTGAGGTTCTTGGTCCCGATGGGAATCCTGCTTGCGTCTCTGGGATGCAGCGATTTCGAGGCACGCCGGTTGGCGTCGTGCGCCTCGAACAGCGACTGCCGAGAGGGCTCGAGCTGCAACGCCAACGGCGTCTGTCAGGCCGATGGGGACGTGGTTCTTGACGTCGACCTGGCCGTCGACCTCGACCCAGACGTCGACCCTGACGTCGACCCAGACGTCGACCCTGACGTCGACACGACGAGCGCCTGCGATTGTGCAGCGACGGAGCTGTGCTGCGGTGAGAGCTGTGTGACTGTGAATGACGACCGGCTCAACTGCGGCGGCTGTGGGGTGGTCTGCGGCGAGGGACTCGAGTGCCTCGAGGGCCTTTGCCAGTGCCCGACGAGCGCAGGCGTCGAGCCGCGCGCTTGCGACGCCCTCGGTGGAGAGACCTGCTGTCCGGGGCTAGGTTGCGCGGTGCTGAGCTCGCGTCCGGCGGCGTGCGGCAGCTGCACGAACGCCTGTAACCCTGGGGAAGACTGTGTGGCGAACGCTTGCAGCTGCGGCGGTGGTCTGCCCTGCCCTACTGGCACCCAGTGCTGCGGCGGCGTCTGTTGCGGCTCGGGCCAGCTCTGCTGTGCAGGTCAATGCCTTGCTGAGGACTCCCCAGAGTGCTTCTGTGGCTCCTCTGTGTGTGCGCTGACGGAGCTGTGCTGCTCGTCGGCGAGCGGTGTGACGGCCTGCGTGGAGCCCAATCAAGATCCCGACCACTGCG
>PFUG01000449.1:6883-7038 GCA_002789955.1 Deltaproteobacteria bacterium CG_4_9_14_3_um_filter_63_12
TGGTTGCGAGAGCGCGGTGGCGACCGACGGGCAAAACTGCGGAGAGTGTGGGGTCGACTGTGGGGCCGGGATGACCTGCAGCGGCGGAGTCTGCGTCTGCCCAGGCAGTGGGCAGGCGTGTGGTCCGGCTCAGACTTGCTGCGCGAGCGGCTGCG
>PFUG01000098.1 GCA_002789955.1 Deltaproteobacteria bacterium CG_4_9_14_3_um_filter_63_12
CGATCCTCGAAGTGAGTTGCGTATTCCCGATACGACTCGTCTCGGGATGGAGCATCATCAATGTTCACTGACCCTAGTCAAACTGTGGGCACCTCGACACCAAGAGAGCGACACGATGAGCGAAAAGATTGCGCCCAAGGATTCCGAGACCTCACCTACATCTTCCATCGCGGGCAGGGACGAAGCTGGCTCGCTTCGAGCCCGCTCGGAGCCGAGTCGCGCACGAAATCCGATCGAACTGGTGTTGGACGGAAGTCGCATCATCATCGAGCCCAACGGCCGCGTGATCATCGAGAACCTGACCGCGGATCTGCTCGATGTTGCCGCAGCCTTGAACCCCGACGATCTCAGTCTGCAATGCCGGATTGCTGTCCTCCATGGAGAGGACGGCGCGGACGAAGAACCCCAATGAGAGCCGTGAGAATACGCGAGGCGGGCGGTCCTGAGGTGTTGGAGATCGCGGAGGTCCCCGCCCCGTCGGTTCACGCTGGTCATGTCGCAGTGAAGGTCTCGTCCTCAGCGATGAACCGCGCCGACTGCCTTCAGCGCCGCGGGGTCTACCCGGCCCCGCCCGGTGTGGTGCCAGATATCCCGGGCCTGGAGTTTGCGGGGTTGGTGGCTGAAGTGGGGCCGGGGGTGACGAGCGTGCAGGTCGGGGATCGAGTGATGGGCCTTGTCGGCGGAGGGGCGCACGCCGAGGTGGTCGTGGTGCACGAGCGGGAGCTCTTGCGAGTGCCCCGGACGTTGGACCTCGAGCACGCAGCTGCCATTCCCGAAGCGTTCATGACCGCATATGACGCGCTCGTCACGCAGTGTGCCATGCGGCGCTTCGAGTGTGTGCTGGTCCATGCCGCGGCGAGCGGCGTGGGAAGTGCCGCGGTGCAGCTCGCGCAGTGGCTCGGTGCGCGGGTGATCGGCACCAGTCGCAGCGCCGAGAAGCTGCAACGGCTCGGTGGCTCGTTGATCCCGTGGCAGACCCCTCAGGGCTTTTCGCGTGAGGAGGCCTCCAGCCTAGTGAAGGCGCACGGTGCTGTCGATGTGATCGTCGATTTCATCGGTGCCGCCTACCTCGATGGGAACACCAAGGCGCTCGGCCCAGGCGGTCGGATGGTCACGCTCGGGCTGTTGGGCGGAATGCAAGGAGCGCTCGACCTCGGCGAGGTCTTGTTGAAGGGGTTAACGCTGCGCGGAAGCACGCTGCGCTCTCGGCCGTTGGAGAAGAAGATCGAACTCACACAAGCCTTCTCGGCGCAGGTCCTGCCGGCGTTCGACACCTATGCGTTGACCCCAGTGGTTCACGACATCCTACCCTTCGGACGCGTGCGTGAGGCGCATGAGCGCTTGGAAGCCAACGAAGTCGTCGGGAAGCTCGTGCTGACTTGGTCGTAGGCGGATCAGAATCTCAGCTCGATGCCTCCGAGGATGTCGAACACGGTCACGGGTTCGTCTGTGCTCACGCTCTGAAAGAAGACGTCCGCGCCGATGATGAAGTCCACTGGACCTGCCAATTTGACTGAGACGAGAGCGTCTACCAGGTAGGTGAGGAGCGAGCCATTGTCCTTCTGGATTGCGACCGCTTCGCCATAGCCCATCCCACCGCCGAGGCCTATTCTGAGGGTGGGGGTGGTGATGATGTAGCGGAAGAGGAATGCCCCCAGCGTCGTAAATTCGCTGTCCTCCATGATCCACGACTCGCGAAACAGCAGGGCGACCTCTACATACTCGGCGTAGGGTACGCTCAGCGTCACGGAAAGAGCGGCCGCGTCTGCTTTCTCATCACTGATGACGCCATATCCTCCGAGCGCTGCGATGAGGAGTCTGGGGGCATCGACGTTCGAGGCTGTGGCAACCTTCAGGCTGACGGTCTCTCCGCTGCGCACGGAGACGGTGCGGGTCTGCCTTTCGCCGTCCTGACCAGTGATGGTGGCTTGGTACTGACCTTTGGGAAGAGGCAGAGATGTGGGGCAGCTCTGGCGAATGAGCTTCGGGATTGCGGGTCCGCTGACCTCGACCATTGCTGCCGGTTGGCACTCGACCTTGAGCACGCCAGCGTTCGCTCCAGAGGACGGGATGACCGCCGTGACTCGTTTCCCCTCGACCACCTCCACCGTTCCCTCGAAGGGCTCACCGTTGGGCCGTTGTGCGGCGAAATGGACGGTGCCCGCCTCGAAGCTGCGCAACGCAGGGCATCCAAAGCGCTCGGAGCCGATCATGACCTCGACCTCTCTTTCGTCGCAGACAAACTCGACCTCACCGGCCCGCTCCATGGCGGTGAGCGCCTCGACTTCGACGAAATTGTTGCCGGTGCGAAACGTGTAGGTGCGCGTCAGTGTGTTGAACCCTCTCGCCGAGACGCTCACGCTGTATTGGCCTTCGGCGACCACCATGGTTGTCGGACAGGCTTGGGGACTTCGGTCTCCGAGCGTCACCTGAGCTTGGGTGGTGGCGCAGGAAATCTGGACATTGGCGAGGCAAGAGGACTCGAGCAGGGTCAAGCCCGCTTCGGCCTTTTGCTTTGCGTCTTTGCCGTTGTCGGGGATGGGCCAAGCGTCCGCGCGGTCGATCACGAAGAGGTATTCGCGGGAGGCCTCGGCGCAGTCGCCGTGTTCACGCAAGGCGTCACCGCGCAGTACGACGAGGCGTAGGTTCACGTCGCAGGTGGCCCAGAGCGCGTCGAGGAGCTCGAGCTTTTGCAGGGTCTCGTCGGCGTCGAGAAAACGATCCACCAGCGTTTCGTACTGCTGGAGAGCCGCGCTGTCCGAGCTGAGGTACTCGAAGCACGGATCGTCACTCTGTGCAGTGGCCAAGTTGGGCACGGCGAGGAACAAGAGGCAAATGAAGATGCGGGTGAGTTGTTGCACGAAACTACTCGGTTGAGAACTTAGGAGCCGTCCGGGAACAACCTACCCATTTGAGCATCGCCAGAGGCGTGATGGCAGCGTCGGTCTGCTTCGACGATGCTGTGCATCGCCTGCATCGACCTCCTTGCCCTCCCACCTCTGACTTCGCCCAAATGCGCATTTTGTTCCCGGACGACTCCTTAGAAGCGGAAGTCGGCACCAAAGAGGATGTCGACCATGACCGGATTATCGAAGAAGAACTCTCCTCCAAAGCCCACTCCGAATCCAGCGCCCGCATCGAAGGCCATCCCAAAGCGGAAGGAGAACAGGAAGCGGTTGTCTGCATCGGCGCTCGGGTCGCAGGTTGCGCCATCGGAGGCCACGGCATCTAAGGCAACGTCTGGGCATCGTCCTGCCCCGAGGGTCCCGTAGCCCCCTGTGAGCGCGCCAAATAACCGGAAGACCGAGAGTTGGAACCCGTACTCGGTGATCGCCGACCCCAAGGTTCCCATCTCTGGTCCGAATCCCAAGCGAAGCCGCGCACCGAAAGCCAGCGTGCTGTTAGGCGCCAGGAGCAGGGTGAGGAGGGTCTCGAGGCTGGCGGCAAACGTCGCCTCTCGCGTTGGCGTCTCGGCGGAAGTGGAGGTGGTGGTGTCGGTTCCGCTTTGGCTGTTGTTGTTGGCCTCCAGCGCCACGCCTCCATAGGCCCGGACGAGGAGACCAAGGAAGTTGTGGTGTGGCGTCAAAGCCACCTGAAGCTCGAGGCCTGGCTCGGCGAGGACAACCTCACGGCGAAAGGTTTCGTACCCATCCAGAGCGACCGCAACGACCAGGTTTCCTGTGGGCAAGTCGAGGTCAACCGGACAAGAAACCAGCTTGGTGCCCTCCTCGTTGAGCAGAGTGACCAAGGCCGTGGCAGGAGAACATCGTATCGAGAGCAGGGCTGTGCTCACTTGCCCACTGGGAACGAAAACCGCGGTCGTCTGTCCGTCCACGACGTCGAAACGCCCCGAGAACGGCTTCCCGTCGGTACGGATGGCGGTGAACTCATGGGGGCCTGGCTCGAGGGTGCGCTGCGTTGGACAGGGCAAGCGCTCGGCGCCGAGGACGAGCTCGGTGCCATTGGTCGCGCAGGTGAACGCGACCTCTCCGTGGGTGGCGAGGGCCGAGAGTGCGTCGACGTCGACGGTGTTGAGCCCCACACGAAGCTCATAGTCTCGTCGGTAGCTCGTCTTTCCGGCTTGGGACACCACGACGGGATAGGACCCGGCTGGGACTTCGAACTGAGCGGGGCATTCCTGTGGGTCTTCGTCCCCGATTTTGACGGAGGCGCCGGTTGGACAGTTGGCCCTCACTTCCGCGAGGCAGGTTTTCTTGAGGGTCGCGAGCCCTGACTGCGCCTTGCTCTTCGCATCGGCCCCGTTGTCGGCGTGGGGCCAAGTGTCCCAACGCTCGAGCACCCAATAGTAGCGTTCCATGGCGAGATTGCAGCGGCCGGCGAGGGCGTGCGCGTCACCTTGGAACACGACGATCCGGAGGTTTTCGGTGCACAGCGACCAGATCTCGTCGAGCACCTCGAGTTGCGACTCGGGGCGGCCGGCGTCGAGGTCGCCGAGGTAGTCGGCGACGAGCTGATCGTAGTGCTCTGCGGTTTCGGAGTCCGCGAGAGCCTTCAGGCAGGGGTCCTCGGACTGTGAAAGTGCGGTCGCGGGCGAGAGGAGCGAGGCGCCCAAAACTCCCAAAACAACGCCCCAGACAACCCATGACGTTCGGGCCGGCAGATGACTAGACAAAGCAAACTCCACGGGCTGTGTTCCGCGATCAGGCGACCATTCGAGGCCACCACGCATCCTTGCCCTCAGGAGCCGTCCGGAAACAACCTACTCATTTGAGCATCGCCAGAGGCGTGATGGTGGCGTTGGCCTGCTTCGACGATGCTGGGCATCGCCACCTCCTCTGACTTCACCCAAATGAGCATTTTGTTTCCGGACGACGTTTTAGGCTGCAACTCGCTCTCGGTCGAGGGCCTGGAGCGAGGCTCACAACCCTCTGCGCTGCGAGCACGTAATCTTGACCCGATGCTTGCTCGAGAGGTCAAGCTCTTTGGTGTCGCAGGTATACCCAGCTGGCGCCTGCACACCGAGCGTTCTGCCCTTTTCGATTTCAAAAGCGCAGCGAGCTTTGCATTTTTTCCCATCAATGGAGAGGGCTGCGGAGAGGACTGCCGGCTTCTTTCCTTGGTAGGTGACCGTGACCTGGACGAGGTCCTTCCGCTTCTGGGCCGTGTTGTCCTCAGCGGGTGACGAGGCGACGACTTCTTTAGGGAGCTCATTAGGGCGCTTTGGGGGGAGCTCTTCGGGGAGCTCTTGAGTGCGCTTTGGGGGGAGCTCTTCGGGGAGGGCTTCGGGGGGCTCAGCCTGAGTCGAATTGGGCGCTTCTTTTGGAGCAGTCTCTGCTGCTTTGACGGCTTCGTTGGCGGCCTTGGTTGCCTCGACCATTGCGGTGCCGTTGTCTCCTGCCTTCTCGGGATGTTCGTCGAGTGGGGCAGTGGGGAGCTCGTTGGGAGCGGCACTGCGGCTGTCTGCGGGAGAGTCTGCAGCGGTGTCGTGGGCTTGTTTGTCTGGCGTTTTTTCTGGGGTGTCCAGCAGCATCAAGAGCAGCACGATGGCGCCGACGAGCACGGACAGGATCATGGCGATGAGGAGCCAGGCCAGTCGGTTCTTGGGGACCTCGACCGAGGTCAGAAGGGCTCGATCTGAAGGTGAAGAGAGGATGGGACCTTCGAAATCTCCCGTCACACGGGACGGAAACTCGGACTGCGGCGGCGTAATGAGCGCGATCTTGGGGCTCATTGCTCGATTGACGGCTCTGTTGGGTCCAGTGTCGAGATTTCGTTGAGGCCCAGCGCCCACATCAATGGCTTCGAGGGCCTGATACATCAGCCGAGCGTCCGCGTATCTTTCTTTCGGGTTCTTTGCGACGGCACGGGTAATGATCTCGGCGAACGGCGACTGAGCGGCTTCTGGAGGCAATTTGTGGGGAGCTGTGCTGATGTGCTTGGCGACCACTTCGACCATGGTTCCCTCGAGTAGAGGGTTGCCGTTGAGCAGCTCGATGAAGATGAGCCCAGCCGAGTAGATGTCGGTCATGGGGCCCACGGTCTCTTGGCGCAGCTGCTCGGGTGCCATGTAAGAAGGCGTGCCGAGCATCTGATTTTGGGTCTCGAACGTCGACTTGGACTCTTTTTCGACAGCATTGATGGCTTTGGCGATGCCGAAGTCGAGGATCTTGATGAAGTCGGTGCGCATCCCCACCTCAGTCATCATCAGGTTGCTCGGCTTGAGGTCCCGATGGATGATGTTGAGGCTGTGTGCGGCGACGAGGCCGTCGAGGAGCTGGAGCATGATGCTCTTGGCTTCTGCGTAGGTGGTGGGACCATTCTTGAAGAGGTGGTCGGCGACCTCTTTTCCGCGCACGAACTCCATGACCATGTACGGGATGTCCTGCATCTCGCCGAAGTCGTAGAGCCGCACGATGTTTGGGTGCTCGAGTTGACGAACGAGTTTGATCTCGCGCTGGAATCGCAGCCCGAAGTTGCTCGCCGGGTGGTCGTCTTGATGGAGGAGGATCTTGAGCGCAACCTCTCTGTCGAGCTTTCGGTCGTGGGCGCGATAGACGACGCCGAACCCTCCCTTTCCGATGGTCTCGATGATCTCGTACTGATCAGAGACGAGCTGTCCGTGAGCGAGCTGCATGCTTGAGCAAGAGGGCGCGAGTGAGGTGACGAGCGGCCTTTCACGCTACGCCGCGGAGGCGAGCGGCGCAAGGCCTTGTGCAAAGCCCGCGCGCAGCCCCTGGGTTTACGCGAATCACCTTACCTCGAGAGTCGTGTGATTCGAATAGGGCTGAATGGGACCCGATGCACGGTGGGCGAAATGTTAATGCTGCTCGAGCTTGCGAATCGCGACTCGGCCTGTCGGCACGAGGGGGGTGTCGCCGATGGCGTCTCGCAGCGCGGTCTTGACGGTGTCGTTGCGTTCTCCGAGCGAGAGTTGCAGCAGCAGCTCGTCGATGCGTCCTCTGACGAGGTCATGGTTTCGTAGAACGGCAAGTCCCTGAACGGTGAGGGTGCGTACGCCGACGTCTTCGTGGGCCACGAAACGCTCGATTTGGTCGAGCGCCCACTCTGGTTGAGTGGTGGCGAACGAGGTGGCGAGCTGCAGCTCTCTGCCGAGCAGGTAGAGGTTCGCCCCCACCTCGTCAGCGAGGGCCTTTTCGACGTGTGCGCGAGTCACTTTGCTGGGATAGTTTTGGAGCATGTTCATGGCGCGCCCACGGGCGAGTTGAGGCAGGGTGTTGTCCTCAGCGAGGTCGATGAGCGCGGTCTGGAGGTCGAGTCCCAGCTCCTCGAGTTCGGCTTGAGTCGGAGAGTACTCATAGCCACTGAGCAGCATTTGCAGGCGAGCGTGCGTCGAATCGGAGCTGGGCTCGAGGCCCTGAGCCAAAGCGGCCATTGGCAAGGAGAAGGCGATGATGAGGAGGAGTCTGGGTATCATGGTGGAGGTTGCTCTTGCGCAGGAGTTATGGCGTTCATTTGCTGGCCGACCAGCGGTGGGCATCTGAAGTCCAAGTGACTGGCCGCTAGGCAAGAACGTATGTCTCTGTAGACTATCGTCAATTTCGGCTGACGGCAGTTTGCTGAGGGTCTTCATCGTCAGCGTCCTCTCGGGTTGAGTCGCGCGATGTGGCCTTGAGTGTTCGACAGACTCTGGTCGACCATGTCGTTGACGAGAATCGGGAACATGATGTTGTCCATGCAGGGGTCGTAGTTCCACATCTGTCCCGGAGGTTGGGTACATTGGGGGGTGTCCGCGATGACATCGTGCATCGTTCCGTCGACCTCGGTGACGTGGAACCAGCCCAGGTAGTGTCCGACTTCGTGCGACACGTTATCGCCGGTGATGATGGCATAGTCCTGCACGGCAATCGCGACGCCAGCACCGCCGATTCCTTGGGCGCCGACTGGGCCTGGGACTCCACCTGAGACCCCAGCAGCTTGGCCGTTGAAGAGATCACGGACGAAGAAGATGTTGAGAGCGCCGGCCCCTCCCTCCGGGGTTAGGTCGGCGAACATGTTGTGGAGTGCGACGTCGTCGTTGACGTAGAGGTAGCTGCTGTCGATGTCGAAGTAACGCACCTCTCCGAGATTCATCCCTTTGGGATTCCAGTATCTCTGCTGGAGTCTGCTGAGCGCACCCTGGAGGTGGCTGTTGGCGCCAGCATTTGCGGCAGTCACTCCGGGGATGGCTCCCTGCGCGAGGTAAATGTTCATGTCGAAGGTAATCTGGGTCGCTTCGCCGCCCGCAAGCGAGCGCTTGAGGTAGACCGTCACCTTGTCGACGGTGTTGCCCCATTCGTAAATGTCGAATGTCCAAGTCCCCGGTTGGACCTGCAGGGTTGGGTCATCATTGTTGGGAAACATGACCGAGGCGTGTCCTTGGTTGACAAACATCCGGAACGGTTCGGTGACCCCGCTGCTGGAAATAGGCCCCGCTGCGAGGGTGCCGTCCGGCCTGCGTAGGTTCTCGATCCCCAACATGCCACTGGGGACACTCCCCTCGGCGATGATGAAGAAGCTGACAACGTCGCTGCTGACGTTGAACGAACGAGGATCCCCACCGGTGAGAGTAATGACATCTGAGGTGAAGACTCCACCGGGGCCACACAGATTGAGGGCGGTGTTGCCACCGAGAGGGACAAGCGGCCGGCAGGTCCAACCAGTCAGTGAGCAGCTCGTGGTGTTGCACGGCTCGCCGCAGACCCCACCGTCGGACTCACCGAGGCAATACCCGCTCAGGCATTCGGCTGAGGTCACGCAGGGAGCGCCCACGATGCGATCCGGAGGGGGCAAGGTGCACTCCCCTTTGATGCACTGCTCGCCGCTCTTGCAGTCGAAGAGGGAGCGGCAAGCGGCGTTGCAGATCCCATTGATGCACGAGTAGCCGTCGGCCTGTCGGCACTGCTCACTGGTCGTGCAGGCTTGGAAGCAGAAGGGGAAGTCGTTGATCACCGAACACACGGAGCCTGTTGGGCAAGCGGCGGCGTCGCAAGGCAAGGTACAATACCCCAGCGGCAGGAGGGTCGAGCAGATGCCGCCGTCGCACTCGGAGCTGGCTGCGCAAGCTCTGCCCACCGCAGACTCCGGCTGAACAAGGTCAATCAACTGGTCTTCGGCGAAGTCGGGCGTGGTGTCGGCGACGTTGACGTCCACGTCTGAGGTGGGATTGCTCGAGCTCCCTCCATCGGTGCAAGCAGCGAGTGCCACGGCTAGCGTCACGAGGAACGTTGTTGGGACGACTCGAGTCAGCTTCGCGAATTGCACTATTGACCTCGTAGGGTGATCGAGAGGCTCTCCGCCTCGATGTCGAGGGTCGACACGGAGTGAACAACCCCAACGACCTGCATTTTCGTGGTGTGTCGGCCTTCAAGAAGGGAAGTCCGTCATCAATGGCTCTTGCTGGCCGCCGTCGGTGCCGAGAGGTTCCCCAGGAACCCTTGGAAAATAGCCCTCCTCTGGTTCCACTTCAAGTCCAATGAACTTAAAAAATTACAGCGAAGGTGGGGGTGCGGAGAGGACCCTGTGTGCGCCTTGGTTGTTGTGCGCTGCGCGCGCGACCGCACGCGCCTGCCGACCCCCTCCAGAGGGGGTCAGAGGTCAGTGGGTTGACCTTTTGCCCCCTCGAGAGTGGCCCATCAGGGAGCCCGTAAGGGGTGAGGCCATCAGACCAGTTTCGGCCTCACCCCGGCCCTGCGGCCCGGGTCTCTCCCTGGCGGGAGAGGGAGTGGTCCCGTTCTGGGTGACGAGGCAAACCAAGCTACGACGTGCGGGACCCTTGGCGTCACCCGCCAGGGAGAGGGGGGGAGGCCAAAGACCATCGAGCTATCGGCGGCTATGTAGAAGAAAGATCTGTACAAACTCCAGGCCCAGCACGTAGCGCTGGGTCGCGTCTCCGACCGCCGAACCCCACGACGTCGAAGCGCTCCCTGCCGCCGAACCCCACGACGTCAAAGCGCTCCCTGCCGCCGAACCCCACGACGTGGAGGCGCTCCCTGCCGCCGAACCCCACGACGTGGAGGCGCTCCCTGCCGCCGAACCCCAC
>PFUG01000268.1:0-12847 GCA_002789955.1 Deltaproteobacteria bacterium CG_4_9_14_3_um_filter_63_12
AGCTCGAGCCCACGGCCGAAGAATACGACCCTGAGGCGATGAGCTGTCTGTGTACTTGCGAAACGATTCGCAGCTCGCAGGAGGACGACAACGCGGCGTGGCTGCTGCTGCCTGTGGGCGCAGCGATGCTGGCCGTGAAACGCTGAACGGGGACTGGGGAGGGGTTGCGGACCCACCGCTTCTGATTTCAACGCAAGGACGCAAAGTTCGCGGAGACGCAAGGGGGTTTCTTGTACGGGACTTCGCACTTGGCTCTTGGCGATGGTCGCTGCAGCCGGCGGCTCGCCGGCCAGCACACACGAACGGCCACGCAAGAAAGAGCAAGCGGCAACGAACACTGTTGCGTTGGTCGCGATTCCCTCCATCACCGCAGGCTCGGGCGGTCCGAATGCGCTCTTGGACACATGCCGGCGAGCTGCCGCCGCTCCAAGTCGCGATTCTCTCCATCACAACAGGCTCGAAACGGGCGATGGGAGTCGGATTCCTACGCCGATATTGCTTTGCGATGCAATCGGTCAGTTCCGTGAGCCCAAACAGTACCGGCAGCTGATGCGCTATTTCTCAGCGAAGAAGAGAGCCACTCCCAAACGCCCACCCAAGAAAACTCCTTGCGACTCTGCGTCCTTAGCGTCCTTGCGTTAAAATGGAAGCAATATCGACAACATACCGATAGAGCAAATGAAGAGAAACGGCGAGCCAAGGCCCGCCTCGTAGGCCCCACACTCGCCAACTCCAGGGTCCAGAAGTGGCCCCAGCACTGCGTTCGAGTAGTCTGGCGAGCGGCGCACTCGAGCGCCGTTCGCACGAGACCTTTCCTTGAGTTCGCCCTACTCCAACAGCTCAGGTCCAGCGGCCGCCTATGTTGTCGGCGAGCGCACGGCGACCTTTTGGCGCATCGCTGGACGTTGCCTGCTGCTCGTCCCGACTTGGTTGGCGCTGTGGGTCTTTCCGCTGCTCGCCTTGGACCTCTACGCCGACTGGTGCGAGCGGGTGCCCGAGGCGCCGCCGATTCTGGAGCACACGGACGACCAGTCCGTCGACGCCTACCTCTCCTCGGAGGGGATTCGTCTCGGAGGTGGGGACGCAGGGCGGCGCCCGTGGGTCTCCATCGACGATGTGCCGCCCGACCTGATCGGCGCCTTCATCGCCGCCGAGGACGAGGGATTCTTCGAGCACCATGGGATCGATCCATGGAGCATCGCCCGCGCCTTGGTCACCAACGTTCGCCGTGGCCACGTCGCCCAAGGCGGCAGCACCATCACCCAACAGCTGGCCAAGATGTACGTCGGCCAAGAGCGCACCTATGACCGCAAGCTGCGCGAGGCCATGTTGGCGCGGCGCATCGAGCAGCGCTACTCGAAGCTCGAGATCCTCGAGGCTTACCTCAACAAGATCTACCTCGGCGCTGGCGCCAACGGGGTCGAAGCCGCAGCGCAGACCTACTTCGGGCGCTCGCTGAGCGAGCTCGAGCTGCACGAGGAGGCCCTGCTCGCCGGGCTGACCAGCGCCCCGTCGCGGCTCAACCCCTTTCACAACCCCAAAGGCGCCTTGCAGCGCCGCGTCTACGTGCTCGGCCGCATGGAAGAGATGGGCTTGATCGACGCCCCCACCCGCCAGCAGGCCGATGCGAAGCCGCTGCTCCTCGACCGCCGCTCGGCCGGCGAGTTCGCCGCGCCCTATGTGGCCCAAGAGGTCCGACGCCAGCTTCGGGCCCTAGAGAACCAAGAAAACAGCCCACTCTCTGCGACCGCGGGCAGCCGAATCGTCGAGTCCACGGTCAGCCTGGCGCTCCAACAACGCGCGGTGCGGGAGGTGTCGCGCGGCGCCCGACAGATGAGTATGAACCGCCAGGACAGCGCCATCCTCACCCACCTCGAGCCTTCGGAGCTCGCGGGCTTTGTCGCCGACGCTCGCCGGACCTACGGCGCCTTCAGAGTGCCCGGTCGCACCTACCTCGGCGTCGTCGTCGAGACGGCTGAAACCGAGGCCTGGGTGGACACCGGTCGGGCCCGCGTCCGCCTCGACGCCGAAGGACTGAAGTGGGCGCGCTTCAAGCCCGAACCGGACGCCGAAAAGCTGAAGCGGATGAAGCGCAAGCCCAAGCCGCAAACGCCCAACGCCATCGAGACCTTTCTGCACGTCGGCGACCTGGTCCAGGTCGAGCCGCGCGACCTCTCGTTCATGGGCGCCGAGGTCGCTGGCTCCTTGGTTCCCGTCGCCAACATCCAAGGCGCGGTCGTCTCCATGGAGATCAAGTCCGGCGCCCTGCGCGCCTTGGCAGGAGGCACCGGCTTCGACGTCTCGCAATACAATCGGGCCACCCGCAGCTGTCGGCAGCCCGGCAGCGCCTTCAAGCCGATCCTCTACGCCAAAGCCATCGAGAGGGGCCTGACGCCGGCTTCCATGGTGCACGACTTCCCTGTGCGCTACGAAGACGACGCGGGGCACCTAATCTGGGAGCCGCGCAACTCCGACCGAGACTTCAAGGGCGCCTTGTTGCTCGTCTCCGCCTTGGCTAAGAGCCGCAACCTCCCGGCCGTCAAGCTCATCAAGACGCTCGGCGTGGGCTCGGTCGCCGATCTGGCCAAGGAGCTCGGCATCGACAGCCCCATGCGGCTCACGCCGTCGCTCGCCCTGGGCGCCAGCTGTGTCTCTCCCATTGAGCTCAACTCGGTCTACGGCACGTTGGCGCGCCGTGGCGAACGCAAAGACCCCTACCTGATTCGCTCGGTTTCGACGGCGGCCGGGGAGCTGCTCTACGACCATGGCGATGTCACGGAGCCCGCCGGCCCCATCGACGCCCGGCTGCACCGTCTGGTGCGCGCGGCCCGCCTCGAACGCAGGCAGGTCCTGCGTCCTGAGGTCGCCTACGTCACGGATTTCATGTTGCGTGAGGCCGTGGTCGGGGGCACCGGCAAGGATGCTCGCAAGCTCACAGTCCCCGTGGCCGGCAAGACCGGCACGACGAACCGCTTCGACGTGTGGTTTGCGGGCTTTTCGGCCGACATCGTGACCAGCGTCTGGCTGGGCGACGACCAGAATCGCGCTTCTTTGGGCGAAGGCGAGACGGGCGGGACCTCGGCCCTGCCGGTGTGGATGGCGTACATGGAATTTGCCGTCACCGGCCGAGCCCAAGCCGACCCCATCGACGCGCCCCCCGTTCACATTCTCTATCGTCGCATCGATCCCGAGTCGGGGTTGGTGGCGCACAAGGACGGCGAGGGGCTGTGGATGCCGTTTGTCGAAGGAACCGAGCCGACCGAGGTGGCCACTGGGCCGATGGAGCGCTCGGCCGATGTGGCGGATATTTTGGACCGGGAGTTTTGAGGGCCTGAGCCGTGTCTTGTGAGGTCTTGAACACAGACTCCGAGCGAGCATGGAGCGGAGAATGCCGTTCGATGAGGAGGGATGGTTTCGCTCGTCGAGTCTTGCGGTACAATAGGGGAATGAAGCTAATGACCCCACAAACACCCGCTGAGAAGCTCCTCGTGGCGATGGACCTCCACGACGCTGGGCTCGCCATGAAGCTCGCCCAGTTGGCGCGTGCTTACCCGGAGGCCTCCGACGACGCGCTCGAGCAGAAGCTAAACGAGTGGCTCGAGAGTCGCGCGCGCAGGAAGTGGGCTGGCGTCGAAGGCTTCGTCGAGCGAGACCTGCGGGATTTCAAGTGATTCAACTGCAAGCGTCTGTTACCTCGATCGCCGCAACGATGAAGGCCATGGGTCTTTCTTGGTGCGTCGTGGGGGGGTTGGCCGTGTCTGCACGAGCGGAGCCGAGGTTCACGCAGGATGTAGACCTTGCGGTCATCGTTCAGAACGACCAAGACGCAGCGTTTGTGATCCACACCCTGCGCAGCCACGGCTACGTGCCCTTCATGATTCTCGAGCACGAAACCCAAGACCGGTTAGCGACCGTCCGCCTTCAGCGAGAGAACGGGCGTTGGCGCGAGATCGTGGACCTCATCTTCGCGTCGACCGGCATCGAGCGGGAAATCTGCACCGCGGCCCGAGAGCTCGAGCTGATGCCAGGACTTCGAGTTCCGGTTGCCCAGGCCGGTCATTTGCTCGCGATGAAGCTACTCTCTCGGGACCAGAACCGTCCGCAAGACGACATGGACCTTCGTTCCCTGCTCGAAGTTGCCGACGCCGACGACCTTGCGTTGGCTCGCGGAGCGGTGCTGCTCATCGAAGCGCGCGGCTACGCGAGAGGAAAAAACCTCGTGGAGGGATTGAAAACTCTGGTCACGAGTCAGTCGTAACCCCGAGCCAGAAACGTACTGAACTCATCGAGCAGCGCCCGCACCCCCTCGAGCGACCGGAGCGCTTCGAAGCGCTCTTCCTCCTCGACGATTCGCACCAGCGCGGGTCGGCGCTCAAAGGCTTCTTCGAGCCAGGCGAAGTTGGTCGGGGCGGCGAGCAGCCTGGCGCCTTCCAGCGCGGCTTCGGGCGAGAAGCTCTCCAGCGGCAGGCTCTCGAACAAGGCCAGCGCCTCTTCGTCGCGGCCTAGGTGGGCGAGGACCTCGGCGCGCACGCTCTTCATGGAGGGCAGGGTGGCGATGGAGTCGGCGGTGTCACACCAATGCAAACAGCCGTCCCAGAAGCCCGAGCGCCTGGCGTGCTCGACGTTCTGTTTGGCGAAGCGGAAGAGCTCCATGGGCGGCTCGAGCGGCGTGTTGGAGCCGGCGTTGTAGACCTCGATGCAGGTGCTGCCGCCCTCGGCCGCGGCGAGGGCGAACGCGCCTTGCTGGCACTGGACTTGGAGTTGCGGGCGCAAGGCGGCGCCGAAAGTGGGCTGGTCCTCATCGAGGGGCGCCGAAGCGACCAGGAGCCAGGCGCTGTGCGCCTCGCCGTGGGCGCGGCGCCAGCGCAGCGGCGGCGATGGCAGCAGCATCCCGAGCGCTCTGGCGATCAACCCGTCGTCGTCGCTCCAGTGCTGGCGCTCGTCGTCGCGCAGCACCGAGAGGACGCGATGTACGGCCTGCTCGCGGTCCTCGCAGAGGTCCATGAGCTTGGCGCGAGTGTTGTCGGCGTGGTCGCGCCCGACCCCCAGGACCAAGGCGCGCGCATAGGCTTCGCCGGAGCGAGTGAGCCACCCCTGTCGCTCGTAGTGATTGCCCAGGAGCAAAAAGGTGTCTCCAGAGGCGCCGAGCTCGACGGCCCGCTCGAGGTGCGCGACGGCTTCGCCGACTTCGCCGCTGGTGTAGAGGGCCGCGCCCAAGCCGGCGTGCCCATCCCAGGCCTCGGGGGCGACCTTCGCCAAGCCGCGATAGGCTTCGACGAGTCTCTTGGAGTCCCGCTCCCGCTTGGCGATGTCCACCTCGTTGCGCGCTTCCCCAACCAGAATGGCGTGCCGGTCTCTTTCGAGCAGCGCGCGGCTCTGGTCATCGGTGGCCAACCTGCGGGCGGTGTCCAGGAGGCTCAACGCCTCGTCGACCTGCTTGCGGCCGACGGCGAGGGCGGCCAAAGCCCGCAGGGGCTCTGGAGAGGCGCCGTCGAGCGCTCTGGCGCGCTCCAACGAGGCTTTTGCTTGGGTCCAGTCTTTGCGCTCGACGAAGAGTTGCCCGCGCTTGAGGTAGCCGAACGCGTCCTCGGGGTAGGCCGTGATGTACTCTTTGATGAGCGTCCCAGCGTGGACCTTGTCGCCTTGCGCGATGCAGTCGAGGATGTCGGCGCGTTCGTGTTGGCGTGTCGAATGGGTCATAGCAAGACCTCGAAACAAGCGATGGAGAGAAGTGAGTTTGCTATCTGTAGCGACTTTCCTTCTTTGCAGCGAGCGGTCGAGATCACTCGAATTTCGCACGCCACTCGGCACCGAGCGGAATCGAAGCGAGTCGGCTGGCGTGCCTACGCGCGATCGAATCCCGTTCGTTCGCCAGATGGAATGTGCTAGGTTCGTTCGACGATTTCGTCCAATGGAGGGCCAGAGTGAGCGAGACGAGCAGCATCACTCCTAGATTCTGTTACAACTGTGGCGCTGGCGTGGTGACGGGGCGGCGCATTTGTTTGCGCTGCAACACGACCATGGACCAGGTGCCCATGCGCCACACGCCCCCCAGCGGTCTGCCCGTCAACCTCCTGCAGGCCGGCTCCTTGGTCGTCGATCGCTACGAGGTCGAGGAGGTCGAGAGTGCCGGCCGGCTGCACGTCTGCTACCGCGCCCACGACCGGCTCTTCCAGCGCAGCGTCACCCTGCGCACGCTCAAGGCCTCAGAAAACAACCCGAACCGGTTGGCGGAGCTGCGCCGACAAGCGCGCAACCAAAACGCCCTGGCCCACCCCCACATCGTCACCACCCTCGACTTTGTCGAGGACCGCGCGAAGGGCGTCGTGGCCATCGTCGAGGAGTACGTGGGCACGCGCACGCTGCGCGACTGGCTCACCCAGCGCACGCCCCTCTCCTTGCCGTTCGCCGCCTACCGACAGTTGATGCTGCCCATCACGGCCGCCGTCGCGTTCGCGCACCGACATGGGGTCGTGCACCGCAACCTCAAGCCGCGCAAGATCTTCCTGGATGCTTTCGAGCGGCCCAAGGTCTCGGACTTCGGCCTCACCTCGTATGCGCCCCCTCAACACTCTAACTCCCTGCCGCTGCTCTTGGGCACGTTGGAGTACATGGCCCCCGAGCAGGCCGGAAACCCGCTGGTCATCGAGCCCAAGGCCGACCTGTATTCGCTCGGCGTGCTCTTCTACGAGCTCGTCAGCGACCAGCTTCCCATCGAGAAAAACACCAACGACCTCGATTTCCTCAACCGCCTGATGAACGAGCCCGCAACTCCGTTGGTGCAATGCTTCCCTTCGGTCCCCTCTGGGCTCGACGCCGTCATTATGCGCTGCCTCGAGAAGGACCCCGACGATCGCTACGCCTCCGCCGACGACCTGATGCTCGCCCTCGCCGACGTCCTCGGGGCCGCGCCGTACTCGGTATGAGCTCCGAGAGAGGATTGACGGCGCTGCGCCAGCAACACGCGCTCGCCCTCGACAAGGCCGAGGACGCCCACCGCGACCAGGTCCGCCGGCTCTCCCACCTGCGCCTCGAGCTCGAGCACGCGCAAACCCAGTTGCGAGCCACTCAAGACAGCGAGCAGCTGCTGCGGACCCAGATGGAGTCTCGGGCCCAGAGCTTTCGAGAGCTCGAGTTGGCCGCTGAAGCCTGCGCCAGCTCTCGGCAGGCCGTCGAAGCCCTGGTCATCGAGGTCGAGACGCTGCATCAGCGGCTGCTGGCCGAGGAAGCGCTCGAACACCAAAGCAAGGCCTTGGTCGAGCAGCGGAGGGTCACGCTCGAGGCCACCGAGGCGCGGATTCTTGCTCGCCAAGTGTCCGACGCGGCGAGCCGTGACTTTCGCACCGCCTCCCACCAGAACGACCAGAACCTCGGGCGATTTCAAAGAGTTGGCCCACACGGGGTCGGTGGCAGTGAATCCGATGGCGAGCTATAGTTGGCGCCCATCGGCGGCACCTCGAGGCCGCACCTCGAGTCGGACATTTGGATTCTATCGCTCTCTCGGCGGCCGGCCTCGCGGACTCATTTGGTCCAACGACTCACCGCCTGCAAATAATGGCTGAAACTCCAGACAAACCCGCCAAGCTCTTCACACTCGCCAACCGCAGAGTGCCAGGAGAGCGCTACGAGCTTGTCGGAAGAATCGAGCACGTCCGCTTCCAGAGCGACGACGGCGCCTTCGTGATCGCTACCCTGCGCCCGCAGCAAGGCCTCAGTGTCACGATCAAAGGCCCGCTCTTCGGCATTGAGCTCGACGATCAGGTGCGGGTCGAGGGCCCGTGGGAAGACTCCGCCTTTGGGCCTCAACTGCGCGTCGAGGCTTATGAGTACCTCCTTCCCGTGACGGCCGAAGGCATCATCAAGTTCCTGACCACCCAACTCAAAGGCGTCGGACCCAAGCTCGCCGAACGCGTCGTCGAGCGCTTTGGCCAAGACACGCTGCGCATCATGGATGAGGAGATCGAGCAGCTGCGCTCGGTCGAGGGCATCGGGACGAAGAAGTTCGAGAGCATTCGAGAAGAGTGGACCAAGCGCCACGGCCAGCGAAACACCCTGATCTTCCTGCAGAGTCAGGGCATCTCCATGTCCATGGCCACGCGGCTCATGGGCTACTACGGCGCCGAGGTCGGCAACATCGTCAAGACCCGCCCCTATGAGCTCGCCAAGGAGGTGCGCGGCGTCGGCTTCCTGACCGCCGATCGCATCGCCCAGCGGCTCGGCTGGGGCATCGACTCGCCGGAGCGCATCGACGCGGGCCTGACCCACACCCTCCACCAGTGCGAGACCGCATTTGGCCACTGCTTCCTCTATGCCGAACAGCTCGTCGACGAGGCCGTCAAGATCCTCGGTGTCGACCAGGTCCTCGTCGAGAAGCAGATCGACGAGATGCTGCTCAACGGCCGCCTCGTCGAGGAGGAGACCGAGGTTGGAGCCGCTATCTTCAAGCGTTTCACTTGGATGACCGAGGTCACCATCGCCCAAGACGTGCGGCGGCTCTTCGAGAGCACGGTCGACGAGAACGAGCTCTCCGAGAGTGTCCTCGTCGAGAAGATCGAGACCGCGCTGAACATCAAGCTCGCCTCGCAGCAGCGTCGCGCCGTCATCGGTGCCCTGACCGGCAAGATGATGGTGGTCACCGGTGGGCCGGGCACCGGCAAGACCACCCTCGTGCGCGTCGTGGTGGAGGCCTGCAACCGTCTCAAGTGGGACGTGCAGCTCGCCGCCCCTACCGGCAGGGCCGCAAAGCGGCTCGCCGAGGCGACGGGAAAAGAAGCCAAGACGATTCATCGCCTGCTGGAGTTCTCCTTTCAGGCGGGCGGCTTCCAGCGCAACCAGGACAAACCCCTGCCTTCGGCCGTCTACGTCATCGACGAGACCTCGATGATCGACATCTTTTTGATGCGCGCCTTGCTCGACGCGCTGCCCGACGACGCTCGGCTCATCCTGGTCGGAGACGTCGACCAGCTGCCCTCCGTCGGACCGGGGACGGTGCTCAAGGACTTCATCGACTCGGGGGCAGTCCCCGTCGTCCGACTCACCGAGGTCTTTCGGCAAGCGGCCGAGAGCATGATCGTGCGCAACGCGCACTTGGTGAACCAGGGCCTGATGCCCATCCTCCCCGAGGTCAAGGAGGGCGAGCTGGTCGACTACTACGCGGTGAGCGCCTTTGATGGAGCGCAGGCCGAGGCGCTGATTGAGAAGCTCGTCTGCGAGCGCATTCCTCAAGCCTTTGGCCTCGATCCCATGAAGGACATCCAGGTCCTCTCTCCGATGCGCTCCAGACCCGGCGGCGTAGAGCCCATCAACCGAGCGTTGCAAGCCAGACTCAACCCAGACGGAGAGCCCATCGGCAAGCGAGAGGACGCGCTGCGCGTGGGCGACCGAGTGATGCAGCTGCGCAACAACTACGACAAGGACATCTTCAACGGCGACGTGGGGCGGATCGTCTCCTACTCACCCCGTGAGAAGGCCGTCGCCGTCGAGTTCGATGGCCGGCTGGTCATCTACAACCCCAGCGAGCTCGAGGAGCTCTCGCTGGCCTACGCGTGCACGGTCCACAAGGCCCAGGGCAGCGAGTATCCCGCGGTGGTCATCCCCCTGCTGCGCTCGCACCACATGCTGCTGCAGCGCAACCTCCTCTACACCGCGCTGACACGCGCGCGCCGCCTGGCGTTCCTGGTGTGCGACCCGGTTGCGCTCAAGCGAGCCGTAGGCAACGCGCAGCCCGGCGCGCGCAACACGCGCTTGGCACAGCGACTGGCGCAGTCACAGCAGTCCTGAATAGGCGGTAGTCGTGCGAGGCGGCTGGCTGACCATTCAGCATCAAATCCGGAGTCTGGAGCTGGCGATTGGTGTCAGTCGGACTTCGTCTGCAACCAAGGCAGCAGCCGGCTGAAGGTCCAGACCCAGACTGGCCCAGAATTCCTTTGCTGGCCGTTGACCGCCAGACATCGAAATCGATGTGGTTGGCCGCTGAGAGAAGCCAGTTACCTTTGAGAGTTGAGAGAATTTGTTGCGCGCTACTCGGGCTTCACGTCTTCAGTTGGTTCAGCGGCACCCGATGAGGCCCCCTTCTCCTTTTGCTCGATGACCTCCCAGCGAGAAGTGAGCTTGTCGAAGTTCCACTCCTCTTGCATCTTGGTCTTCTGGATCGTCGAAGAGGGCAGCCGATACCAGGAGATCGTCACTTCGGCGTTGGCGATCGTCTCTTCTGGGTTCATCTCGAGCCGGGTGAGCTCGTACTCGGTGATCTTCAAGTCCTCGCCTTGGTCCTCGTAGTAGGTCATGAAGTCTTTGCGCGTCGCGGTGGGGACAAAAGCCGCTGCCTCGTCGAAGCGCTGGAAGATCAGGTGACCGTGAAAGGCGTTCAGGGCGCGGTTGAGCAGCTCGGAGGGTGAGGCCTGCGGGCGCATGCAAGCGCTGGTGGCGAACGCAAGCAGCAGAATGAGGAGCAGTGCGGTGGGGCGGGTTCGGTTCATGTTCGTCCTCCTGGACTCGCTAGTGCGCCGTCGTGGCGGCTTTCTTCTTGCGGGAGAATACGCGCTTGACGCGCGCTTTGTCGTCGGGGCCCAGCTCGCCGCTCATAAACAGGAGCGCAAGGTAGGCGATCCCGAGCCCGACGGCCTTTCCCCCGGCGAGGGTGAGCCACTTCATCCGCGAGCCCAGCATCGAGCGGGCGACCTGGCCAACGCCTTCTGTCGAGTTGAAGGGGCTCAGGTCGCCAAAATTCACGAAGTGGTCGAAGCGAGTGAAGTGCCCGATGGCGGTCACGATGGCGATGAGGGCGGTCAGGCGCAGCGCGCTCTTGGTGGCGATGAAACCGCCGTAGCTCTTCTTGAAGAAGATGCCGGTCCCCGCAAGCCCGGCCACCATGGCGATCAAGACGGCCAGAGCCGCCTGGTTGAGCATGGGCACGCCGATCTCGGCCCCGTCGACCAAGACCAAGCAGGCGGCGATGAGGATCAGCGCTGAGCCGATGGTCAGCAAGGACGCGACCCAGGGCCGCCCCGCCGCGATCAGCATGGTCGTGCCGACGTAGAGAAGTGCGAAGAGGGCGTAGGCAACGCAGAGGACGAGCAAGCTGTCGCTGGCGTAGGCGTAATCTGGGTACATCGGGCGCACCACGTCAGCACCAGCGCCTGCCAGCACGGACGCGAAGAGACCGACGATGAGCAGCGTGTAGCGCATGGTGTCGCGCACATAACCGCGCGTTTTCTCTAGGTCGCTCTCGAACGTGCTCTGACTGAGCATGGGGAAGATGACGAAGGCGATGGCGATGACCGCTTGGTAGGGGACCCGCGCGATGTTCAGCATGAGGTTGTAGGCGCCCGCCATGGAGTTGGAGACAAACGCCGCCTGCGTATCGCTCTCGATGGCCTGAGCCGCGAAGCGCTTGACCAGAAAGAGGTCGATGCGAATGACCATGTTCAACAGGAAGGTGTAGAACATGGTGGAGAGCAGGAAGAAGGCCAGACGTTTGCTGTCAATGACGGCGACGCTGGGCCCGATGCCCTGCTGTCTCAGGTACTTGTAGACCCAGTACATGGCGAGCGCCAAGATGACGATGGCGGCCACGACGAAGCCGATGATGGCGCCCATGACGCCCAGACCCACAGCCACCGCGGCCAAGATAAAGCCTGTGCGAAAGGTGGCGAAGATGATGTCCAGGGTGGCCTGTCTGGTGAATTCCTTCAGGCCATTGAGCGCGCCGATGTAGATGGCGTAGAAGCTGTAGGCCACGACCACGAGGGCTGAGAGCCGCAGCAGGGAGACGTAGGAGTCGTCCTTGAGCCAAGACGCGATGGGTCCAGCGAGCAAGGCGTAGCCCGCGGCGAGACTCAGGCCGATGGCGGCTTGCAGCAGGGTGGCACGGCGCAAGACCGCACGCACGGCGCTAGGGTCCTCGCTCACGAGCTTGGACACCGCCTGCAGAGTGCCGGTGATGACGACCATGTTCAGGACGCTGACGGCGTTGATGACCAGCCCGTAGGTCCCATAGTCAGCGGGCGACTTGAAGAGCAACGGGAGCCCAAAGTTGAGGATACTGGCCGAAAGGAAGAACCACGCCTTCGCTCCCGTGATGACCAAGAACCCTCGCCCCGCGGTACGCGCAGCATCGCCCGCTTTTTCCTTCTTCCCCATCGTGCCGTGTCCCTTCCTTGGTTTTTCTTGCTAAAGCGCGCGCCATGCCGGCCAGGGCCGCGAAGTTTCATGCGAAACGTAACGAGCCCTACCACTTCGAGCCTCGGGAAATGAACTCGACCTTGAGCTCAATCACCCCCGAGTCGTTTCGTTCTTGGCCCAGGAGCCCGATCGGCATAAGTTGTCGGGCGCTGGTCGCAGGTTCGCCCGAACGCGCAGCCAGGCCTAGAGTCGCGTAGAAGTGCGAGATGGGCAAGAGAGTGAGCTGTTGAGCGTGCCGAGCCCCAAGCTCGAGCCATTGGAACGGATCTACGCAGGCCGTGGTGAAGGGGCTTGACGACCGCCTTTTGGTAAACTAATTGTCCCACTTTCGCGGACCCTATTGCAGTCCTCGCTCCACACGGGACGCATCCGTCAACCAAAGAATGAGGCCGTGAATGGCTAAGAAGATCAAGGAACTGGGGAAGTCCAAGAGCAAGGGCACGAAGGACGCCGGCAAGAAGGCTATCGATAAAGTCGAGGAGCTCGAAGACCAAGAACTCGACCACAAAGACGAGCTCGGTGAGGACGACGAGCCCGAAGAGCTCGACGACGACGGAGCCGACGCCTCTGACGATTCCGACGATGACGACGACGACTCCGATGACGACGACGACTCCGATGACGACGACGACTCTGATGACGACGACGACTCCGATGACGACGA
>PFUG01000268.1:12895-42065 GCA_002789955.1 Deltaproteobacteria bacterium CG_4_9_14_3_um_filter_63_12
CTCCGATGACGACGACGACTCCGATGACGACGACGACTCCGATGACGACGACGAAGAGGTCGTAGCGCTCCAACCAAAGAAGACGGACAGGTCCAAAGCCTCCGAGAGATCCAAGGCCACGGAGAAGTCCAAACAGAAGCCCAAGTCCAACGAGAAGAACAAAGCCTCGGCGAAGAGGGGCGAGAAAGACAAAGAAGTGGACCAGGTCGAGGTCAAGCCTAAGCCCGTGGTCAAGCGCAACCCGGACGAGGTCGACCCTGACATCAAAGAGATGTTCGGGCTCAAGGACGGCGACGCGACCGAAGATCCTTCAGACTACATTCCGGAAGGGAAGGCTGGAATCTCCTTTGGCGCCCTGTTCGCCCTCATCATCGTCATCGCTGTCATGGGCGGACTGGTCTACCAAGCCAAGGTCATGCTCAAAGAGCGGCAGTCCGAGATCGAGGCCCGCGAGCGCCTCGCCAAGGCCGAAGCGGAGGCCTCCAAGGTCCCCGACACGCGCTATGGCAACATCGCCCTGATGGCCTCGACACCAAAGAAAGCCCTCATCCTGCAGAACGGCGAGCCCATCTACGCCAAGACCAAAGACGGCGTCTGGACCGAGCTGCGCACCGGACCCAGCAGCCGCGTGCAGAACATCAAGATCGAGGAGGGTGTCCCCACCAAGTTCAGCGTCGTGAGCGAGGGCTACCAGCCCTACGAGATCAGCATCTCCGAGTACGACTGGGTGCCCATCCCCGCCACCGGCGACTGGGAGAAGGTCTACAACAACATCAAGCTCGAACCGATCACGTCGCCGCTGGTGCAGAACTGCGCCGAGCTCGAGCTGCTCGGCGGCGTCTACACGGAGGCCTGTAAGGTCAAGCTCACCGACGAGATCTCCACTCGCGGCGACTACGAGCTCAGCTACGCCACCCGCTTGACCGGAGACCTCACCGTCGAGTCCGAGCCCTCTGGGGCAAAGATCTTCCTCTACGGCAACCCGCTCATCAAGGACGATGGACAGCAGGCCACGACGCCCTACACCTTCTCCATCTACGGAAAAGACTCCAAGGGCGAAGACAAGAAACTCAAGGTGACCGGCGAAGGCACCAGCATCCGACTCGAGATGGATGGCATGGAGCCTTACCTCGGCACGCTCTTCGAACACCAATGGCACTGCGCTCCCGAGACCCGGGCCGAGATCGTCAAGGTGTTGGTCGTCCCCGAGAAGCTCGAGGAGACCGCCCCGAACATGCTCCAACACCTCTGCACCTACACCGCCGCCATCCGTGGCAAGCTGCACAAGCCCGATCCCAACGCCAAGAAGGCCGAAGGGGAGGCCGAGGCGCCCCCCGCAGAGCCCATCTGACCTCGCTATAACGGCAGACGAAAAGAGCTCCCTTCGGGGAGCTCTTTTCATTTGTGGCGCCAGTCGTGCGCAGCACCGCACCATCCCTGGCTTCACAGGTCGGCGTGGCCAGCGGCGAAGCGATATACGCAAGAACTGACGTATATCGCTCTTGACGTACATCGCTATGAGCGTACAAAAGAACCCTAGCAGCTCTCCTGCACCTCATCGATGACCGCCCGCTCCACGGCCCAAAACCGACGCCTCCCCATGGGACTCTCCAGCGCCGCACACGCACTCACCAACGACATCGTCGTGAGCGCACTGCTCAGGATTGACCCCGTCGAACGACTCGGTGTGGACGTCCTGCGCGCGTGGGAAAAGGGCCGCAAGGCACACGCCATGCTCGTCGGCCAGCCCGGCTGCGGCAAGAGCCACTCGCTGCGCGCTTTGGCCATCACCTTCGAGCAAGCCCTCAAACGCACCGGCGCGAAAGCCGTCCATGTGCTCCTCGACGACGCCACGGTCATCACCTCAGTGCTCGACTTCGTCGTCCGCGTGCTCGAGCTCATGGAACCCCAAGGAGACGGCGGGCCGCTCTTCTTCGACACCCCCGCTGACACCGCCGTCCCAGACCTCGCCCGCATCTCCAGCACCGAGTGGCGGCACGCCCTCAACCAGACGCCCGAGCCCGCTCGCGTCGAGCGTGCCCTGCAGAGCGTGCGCAGCAAGCTCGCAGGCGACAGCCTCGTCATCGCCGTCGACGACCTGCACCTGATCCTGCGCTCGTTAGGCAAGGCCCGCTGCGACGAGCTCTCCCAGATCGTCGAGCGCGAAGGCTGGCTCCTGCTGGCCTCGAGCCCCATGGACGCCGAACCCGAACGGCTGGCGTTCCGCAAGGTCGAGCTGCGGCCCTACGACGTTGCGAGCTGTCGCGACATGCTGCGCCGACGGGCCGCCGCCAAGCCGCACGCCGATTTGGCCCGACTCTATCTCGACAACCCCGCCAGCCTCGTGCACCTCGAGGTCGTCGACCACCTCCTCGGGCTCACGCCGCAGACCGCCCTCGACTTCTTCTCCGCTCTGGTCACCTCCTCGCACGACTCGGGCATTCTCCTCGAGCCCGCGCTCTACGAGCTCGCCGATCGCTATCGCCTCCTCTACCTCGAGCGACTGCGCGACCTCTCGCCAGGACAACGCAAGCTCTTCTCTCGCTTGGCTGACCACTGGCGGCCCCTGACCGTCTCCGACCTCGCCTTCCTCACGCTGTCGACCCCGCAGAACGTCTCCAGCCAGCTGCGCCACCTCTCGAACCACGGGCTCGTTCACGCCATGCAGCTTGGGCGCGAGCGCTTCTACGAGGTCACCGACCCGCGCATCGCGCTGCACCGCGCGCTGCGGCAGCCAGAACGTGGCCCGGCCAGCATCCTCGTCGGCGTGCTCGAGCAGTGGTGCGCGCTGGAGCCAGGCAGCCCCAGCGATCTGGCTCAGAAGGTCCTCGCCAGCTCGCGCGAGGTGCTCGAGGCCTTCTACGCCCTGCACAGCTCCTACCGCCCCTTCGTCAAGCTCGCCCGCCCCGAGCGCTCCCTCATCCGTGCGGCCACCGCCGCCGTCGGCGGCGTCTACGGCAAGTTCAAGAATCAGCTGCCCCGCGAGTTCACCGATCCAGTGCGAGCAAGGACAAAACGCGCCCGTCCTCTGTTCTAGACTCGAATCATGTCAAAGACGCTCTTCGACCTATGGAACGAGAACGGCGACGCCGACGCAGCGGCCAAAGCAGCGCCGAGGCCCGCCAAGGCTCGCGCGAAGAAGCGCTCCGATCCCCCCCGCCCCTCACAATCCCGTCCCATTCGGCTCCTCCACACCTCTGACTGGCATCTGGGCATCCAGCTCGACAGTGTCTCTCGCGAGGAAGAGCACAAGCGCTTCTTCGACTGGCTCCTCGCCACCCTCGAACGCGAGCAGGTCGACGTTCTCATCGTCGCTGGCGACATCTTCAACACCGCCCAGCCCTCGGCCGAGGCCCTGCGCGACTACTACGAGTTTCTCTCCAGGGCCGCAGCACTCGGCGCGCGCCGCAAACAGGACCTCGAGGTCGTCGTCATCGGCGGCAACCACGACTCCGCCGCCCGACTCAACGCCCCGCGCCCCCTTTTCGACTCCCTGCGTGTGCACGTCGTCGGCGGCATGGCCTCCGCGCACAGGCGCGACAGCGTGCTCGTTCCGATCGGCCCCCCAGAGCACCCCGAGCTCGTCGTCGTCGCCGTGCCCTTCGTGCACGAATACCATTTGGGGGTGCGCACCACCTCGCGCACGCCGAGCCAAATCGCTTACGACCTCAACGAGTCCTTCGAGGCGCTCTACCGCGACCTCGCCGACGAGGCCGAGGCCCGTTGGCCAGGTGTCCCCTTGGTCACCACCGGCCACCTCACCTGTGGCCGCCGCGACCAAGAGGGTGCGGAGATCCATCAGGTGGGCACCATCGGGGCTCTTGATCCAGGACTATTCGACCCCCGCTACCGCTACGTCGCCCTCGGACACCTCCACCAGTGCTTCTCGCCGGACGAAAACCGGGTCTGGTACAGCGGCTCGCCCATCGCAATGAACCTCACCGAGGCCCACACGCCCCGCAGCGTGCTGCTCGTCGAGCTCGACGGCGAGTCGACCCGGGTGCGCGGCCTGCCGGTCCCGACCTGGCGGCCGCTAATCGAGCTGCGAGGCTCCCTCGAGGCGGTCATCGAGGGCCTCGAACGCCTCGACTGGAGCACGCCGTTCCCGCCCTTCGTCTACCCCGTCGTCGAGGTCGTCGATTACGAGCCCCGCGTCGATTCCCTGCTGCTCACCGCCTGCCAGACCCACGCCGAAGCGGCGCGGCCCCGGATTATCCGCATCCGTCAGGAGCGAACCCGCTCCCCCGAACGCGCCGAGGCCGACGAAGCCGAGCAGACGCCGCCGCTGCGAGAGCTTGGGGTGGAGGACGTGTTCGAGCGGCTCTTCCGCCAGAAGAAAGGTCGGTCCCCCGATCTGGACACCCTGATCGCCTTCCGATCGCTCCTCGGCGAGCTCGAAGAAGAGCCGGCCTGCGCCCTTCGGGAGGGCCGGGATGAAGCTGCATAGAATCGAGCTGGAGAACCTCAACTCGCTCTACGGAAGCCACTCCCTAGATTTCGAAGAGGACCTCGGCGACGCGCCGCTCTTCCTCATCTTGGGCCCGACCGGCTCCGGCAAGTCCACGGTCCTCGACGCCGTCTGCCTCGCCCTCTTCGGCCAGACCCCGCGCCTCGAGCTGCGCAAGGGCCAGAACGACACACAGAGCTGGCACATCATGTCCCACGGCACGGCGCATTGCGCGGCGAGCCTCGTGTTCAGCAAGCTCGACCGACAGGGGGCGCGTCGCACCTACCGCGCCGCTTGGTCTTGCCGACGCGCCCGCAACGACGCCGAGGGCGCCCCACAGCCCGCGATCCGCTCTCTCGAAGCCTTCGACGACCCGCAAGCCCCCCTGCTGCTGGTCAGCTCGCACAAACTCAAGGACGTCGACCCTGTCTTCGCCGAGGCCCTCGAGGGCTTCACCGTCGAAGATTTCAAGCGCAGCGTGCTCTTGCCGCAAGGCCAGTTCGCGGCTTTCCTGAAGGCCGGCCGCGACGAGCGTGCCTCGATCCTCGAGAGGCTCACCAGCACCGACGTGTACAAACGCGTCGGCGAGCGCGCCGCCGAACGGGAGCGCACAGCCCGGCAAGAAGTTGACCGCCTCGAGTCGCGCATCGGCGACCTGCCCCTTGCCGCGGCCGAGCACCTCGAGGCGATGGTCGGCACCCTCACAGAGCTCGAGCAATCCGCCGCGAACCTCGACGCCGAGTGGCGAGCGCTCGATGCAGACGTGGCGTGGCGTGTAGAAGCGACCCGCGCCGAGCACGAGTTGGCCTTGGTCTTGACCGGCCTGGACGCGGTGGCGTGTTCTCGGCAAGAGCACCGCTCTGAGCTCGCCGCGCTGGCCCGCGACGTCGCCTGCCGTCCGGCCGCCGCTGCGCTGGCGGAGCGCGATCGCCTGGCGCAGGCCCACAGCAGCAATCTGGCTGCGCGCACCCACCTCGACGGCGAGTTGGCTGCGAAGACCGAGGAGGAGAAGGCGCTCGATGGCGAGCTCGCCCGAGCGCTCGAACGGTCGAAGGGCTGTGCTGCGGCGCGCCTCGAGGCCGCTGCCGAGCTCGAGGAAGCCCGTAAGCTCCACCAAGCCGCCGCCTATGCTGTGGAAGAGCATTTGCGGGCGGAGGCCGACTTCGGCCGCATCCAAAGCCGCTTCGCCGAGGTCGAAAATGACTGGCAGAGCCTCGTTGCTGAGGCCACGCGACTGAGAGCGCTCGTCGCAACAGCCGAGCGCACGGAGAGCGCCGCCAGAGTTCCGGCTGAGTTGCGCGAGAGGCTGCCGAGCCTGAGCGAGCGGCAGCGGCTGCTCGAGGTGGAGGGGCGCGCGCTCGGGCAAGCCCAGAGCGAGGTGGGAGCGCTGCAAGAGCGGGTCGACCAAGGAACTGGCTCGATCGCGCAGTTGCAGGCCCAGCTCGCACAGGAGGAGGCGACGTCGACGGCCTCGCGAACCGCAGAGGCCGTGGCGCAAGCGGCGCTCGCGCAGGTGGTTGCCGAAGCGCCGGACCCTGCCGCTTGTCGGGCCGAACTTCGTCGCCGTCGCGAGGCGGTCACGGCGCAACTCGAGAAGGCGCGTGAGGCCTTGAGGCTGGGGAAGGAGGCGCAACAGCGGCGCGACCAGGTCGAGCGCGACGGCGAGGTGCTGTCTCGGCTCGAGCTCGAGCTCAAAGCAAGCAGCCACACTGCAGAGGCGCTGCGCGCCTCGGTCGAAGAGCGAGAACAGGCCGTCAAGGTGTTGGCGGTCGAGCTCGAGAAAGAGAGGGAGCGCGAGGCTTTCGCAGACGCCCGGCGACGCCTCGAAGATGGGGAAGCCTGCCCGCTCTGTGGAAGCCTGGAGCATCCGTCCGAACACTCTCTGGTGCAGGCAACAGCGGACCGCTCTACCGTCGGTTCGCGGCTCGAGCAAGTGGAAAGGGAGTTGCGGGCCGACCGCGTGGCGCTCGAGAAGACGGTCCACGAAGGAGCGGTCTCGAACGGGCGCTGCGTCCAGCTCACGGCATCGCTCGCCGCTCTCTCCTTGGAGCTCGCGCAGCTGGACGAAGCTCGAGCACTCGCCACGAGAGGCCTCGGTGAGGGAGGCCCGGCGCAGGACGACCTCGAACGCTGGCTCGAAGAGTTGCGAGCGGAGCTCACGGCCTTGGACGGTCGCGAGGAGGCGCTCGACCAGGCTTTGGGCGTGCTGGATGCGGCTCACAGGCAGGCCACCCAACAGGTCGCGCGGAGTGCTCGAACCCGCGAAACGCTGGCGGCCCGAGAGGCCACGCACAGCGCGTTGCTCGAAACCCTCACGCGCGCACGCACTGAGGCCGACTCCCGCAGCGAGCGCCTCGCCGGCGCGGAGGTCGAGCTCTTGGCACTGCTGACGGAGCTCGGTTCGCCTGGTTCGCCGGATTTCGCCGGCTTGCCAGCATCCACCTCCCTCGCCGCGAACGACGTGAGGTCTGCGCGCTCGCGCGCAGCGCGTGCGGCGCTCGACGACGCACAGCGTAGGCTCACGCTGCACGCGGAGAGCCTAAACGCTCTGCGGGAGTGCACCCTCGAGCTCGGCGCCATCGCCACACGGGAGCTGACCACCCGTTCGACCCACGCCGAGCTGGCACAGAGCGTCGCGGCGGCGCAGGCGAGCTTAAGTGAACGAGCCGAAAACAAAGCTCGCACCGAGGCCGCCAAGGCCAGCGCGCTCGGCGGCCGCAACCCTGTGGTCGTGGAGGTGGAGCTCGAGCAAGCGGTCGCCGCCGCGACCGAGCAGCTCGAGGGCGTACGCGGGCGAGTCGGTGTACTGCGCTCCGCCATCGCGTTGCTGACGGGCGAGCTGCAGGGGGTGAGCCGCCAAGGCGAACAGCTCGCTGCCGACCTGGCGACGGCCGAAGCCTCGTTGCAGGAGGCGCTCAGCAGTGCTGGGCTGGCCGACGAAGGGGAGTTGCGCGCTGCGGTGTTGACGGACGAGCAGCGCGGGATCAGTGAGGCCCTGGAGAAGCGTCTGTTGCAGGAAGAGCTCGTGGCGAAGAGCCGACGCCAGGCCGCCCTCGATGCGGTCGAGGCGCTGCAAGGGCGACGGCCTCCGGCAAGCGATTCGGCGCTGTCTCTGGAGCTGGCGACGGCGGCACGCGAGGCCACGCGAACCCAACTCGAAGGGCAGCTCGAGCAGCTTGGTTCGCTGAGGGAGCGCGTTCGGCAGCTGACGCAAGCGAGAGACGAGCACCTAGAGCTCAACGAGGCGCTGGTCCGAGCCCGCGAAGGACATCGAACTTGGCGTGAGATTGCCGAGCTCATCGGGACCGGAAGGGGCGAGGCCTTCAAGGCGTTCGCGCAGATTCTGAACCTACGAGAGCTGGTCGAGCGGGCCAACACGCGCTTGCGCGCGTTAGCCCCGCGCTACGCCTTACAGGTCAAGCGCGACGACGAGGGCCACGCCGAGCTCGGGTTCACGGTGCGCGACGAGTATCAAGCGGGCATCGAGCGTCCGTTGACGACGCTCTCGGGCGGCGAGACGTTCTTGGTTTCGTTGTCTCTGGCGTTGGCCCTGGGCGACTACCGCGAGGTCGAGATGCCCATCGAGACCCTGTTGTTGGACGAGGGTTTCGACACGCTGGACGCCGAGACCCTGTCCACGGCGATGGACGCGTTGGAGCGATTGCAGGCGGTCGGCACGCGGGTGGGTCTCATCAGCCACGTGAACGTGCTGCGAGAGCGCGTCGCCGCCCGCGTGTTGGTGGAGCCGCTGGGCGGCGGGCGCTCTCGTTTGGTGGTCGAAGCCTGAAGACGCCGGTTGCGCGGAGGGACGCGAGGTGGCTCGCTTCGAGCCACCTCTGTTCCGAGTAACGCGCGAAATCCGATAGACGTTTCGTTCCTCGCGTCGGTCAGGCGGCTTCGGCCGTCTTTTGTTCGCGAACCAGGGTCCGCATTCCCTCGTCGATGGCGGTCTCGAGCGCCTCGACCATGAGCCCCATGAGCTTGGCGGGGGAGTCGCTGCAGAGGGCCTCGAAGTAGTCGGCTCTAGCGCTGGCCGGGATGATGGCGGGCGGGTAGCCGGCGGCTTGCAAGGTCAGGTTCATGGCGAGCCGCCCCGCGCGGCCGGAGAGCTTGTCGAACGGGAAGATCGACATGTAGTGCCAGTGGACGTGCGCAGCGGCCTGGACGGGGTGGTACTCGTCGGCCTCTTCGTCGATGAACTCGACGAGCTTACGCAGTCGGTAAGAGATGGTCTTGGCGCTGGCGGCCTCTTGCAGATAGCTGCCCAGCGGCCCTTCCTGTTTGCGGTAGTGGCCTGCGTTTGGGTCGGTCGCCGAAGCGCACAGGACGTGCATCTGTTTGAAGCTGTTCAAGTCGAGCCGACGGTGTGAGGTCGCGCTCGAGCGAACCTCGCCGATGGCGTCGTAGAGCCGATGGATCCCATCGAGCATCACCTGCTCGCAGAAGTCCTTACCAACCTCGTTGGCGACTCCGTTGCGCAGGTCCACCTCGGAGAGAACAACGCCCTCCAGCGCGTGATCGTGGAACACCCAGGAGAGTCGCAGGTCTTCGGCGAACTGCTGCACTGCCTCGGGTGAGGAACGACGAACTCTTCTTTTCAGTTGTGTGTTTTTTAGGTCGAGGTTCAACAAGCTGAGCTGCATGAGGTTGCTCCATCACAGGTTCGCGCCGTTCCCCAGACGACAAATCTCGGACGCGATTCTGTGCTGGTGCCTATGCACTCACTTGACTCTTGAAAGGTAGTGGATCCTCTCTCGATGTCAAATCCGAACCTGATGGCTCGGCTTATTGCTGTATTCTTGAACACTTGTGTGCGGAGTCGTCAGCGAAAATGCTCGACGGGCTCGACCGGCTGCAGCACCTGAGAGGACCAATACCGCAACAACCCCACCATCGACTCGACCTTCTCGGCCGGCAGAGTCTTGCTCAGATCGGTCTGCTCGTGAGGGTCTTTCTCGAGGTCGAAGATCTTGTAGCGGTTGTACGAGAGCACGAGAATCACCTTGTATGGCCACAAGAGCATCCCCTTTTGCGGCAAGGCCGTCTCCTTCTCTTTCTCGAAAAAGAGCGGGGGGTGTTCGGGGTTCTCGCCGTCCAGATAGGGCTTTAGGCTCACGCCGCGGAAGGCCGGATCGGGCGGCGCGCCGAGCAGGTCGACGAAAGTCGGGGTCAGATCGATGAGCGAAACGGCGGTCTTGACGCGATGAGGTTCGACGCCAGGAACGACGAAGAGCAGCGGGATGTGCATGGCCTCATCGTAGAGATTGGGGCCGTGGAAGCGCGTGCCATGGTCGTTCTCCGGGTCGATGCCCTCGCCGTGGTCGGAGGTGAGGACGATCGTTAGGTCGTTCGCGAGGCCGCGGCTCTCGAGCCCCTCCAAGAGACGGCCGATGTGGAGGTCGGTGTAGGCGATCTCGGCGTCGTAAGCGTCCTTTCGCGACACGCCCCATTTGGGAACTTCGTCGTGAAAGAGGTAGGGCGAGTGCGGGTCTCCGTAATACGCCCAGAAATACCACGGCTTGGTCGAGGCCTTGAACTCCTCGCTGTCGACGTAGGCCAGAACGTGGTCGGTGATGTAGTCGCTCGTCGCAGCGTGTTGGATGGGATGCCTAGCGTCGATGCAGCTGTCGTCGTAGTGGTCGAAGCCTTGGTTCATGCCGTAGATGGACTCGAAATAGGCGATCGAATGGAACGCCGCGGTGAGATACCCCGCCGCAGAAAAGCGCTCGGCGAGCAGCGTCTCTGAGTCGCTGATCTTGGGCCAGTCCTTCGAGGTTCTCTCGAGCTCGGTGAAGTACTTACTGGTCAGGAACGCCGGGACCGAGAAACGAGTCTGCGGCCCCGTGGAGCGCGCCTGCTCGAACACGACCCCGCGCGCGCCGAGGGCGTCGATGGCCTTGCTGGTCGCGCGGGGATAGCCGTAGGTCCCCAAGCGGTCGGCGCGCAGCGTGTCGATGGTGATGAAGAGGACGTTCTTGACCCGCGAGGGTGCCTTCGTCACTGCGGCTGGTGTTGTGGGGAGCTCAGTATGGTGCGCCACCTCGGGCTGCGCAGGGGCTTTGGTGGACTTGGGCGCCAGCGCGTCCCTGTATTGCTGGACCTCCGCCAATCCCAGATCTTTGCCGTCACAATCCTCGTCGATGCCGTTCGCCGCGGTCTCTTTGGCGCCCGGATAGATGTCGGCGCTCGCATCGTCGCAGTCGCAGTCTTGTCGGCACAGGGCGGTGGGGAAAGAGTCGCCGTCGCCGTCGAAGAGCCTGCGAGCCGGTTCGAGCAGGTGTCGGCTCGTCGCCGTCTCGGTGCCGAGCCGCAGCAGCCCTTCTTCGCCGGCCTCGCCGGTTCTGGGCCAGCCGATGATCACGGCCAGCGAGACCAACGTGAGCAGGGTCAGAGTGAGGATGGTCCCCAGCCTCCAGCGCTGGAGCCAGAGCCAACCCAAGTAGAGGACCCCGAAGGCCAACAGCAGTGCCGGAGCGGTCCAGTCGACGGCATCCCATTCGATGGCGCGGCGGTCGGCCCACACCAATATCCCGACAACGCCGACCAGTCCGAGCGCGACGCCCACAAAGAGGGACCGGCGACTGAGCAGCAGCCTGCCGAGGGTCTCGGGGCGTACGCGGCGAGTAAGACCCCAATAGGACAGGCCAACGAAGAAGCCCAGCATCAGCCCGGCGGCGCCGTTGAGACCCATGCCCAGAAGCGCAGCGGCGAACGTCTCTGAAGTCTCGAGTGGGTCGAGCCCCTCGCGGGTCGCCGCCAAGAGCACGTCAATGGCCCCGACAACGAAGCCAGCCAGCGTGCCCGCGACGGCATGCACCCCTGGCGAGGTGTGCCAACCCACACGCACCCTGGAGGTGGCGGTCTTCGAGGCTCCCACGGACTGACTCTTCGCTCCTGCGCTCGCGCTGACCAACTCGACTCTCGGCTCGTTTGAGGTGCTCACGCCTTGTTCCACTCGCCCAAGTCCCCCAAGAGAAGGATGCCCTTTATTGTCGAAGCGCGCCAAAAGCTGTAGTTGAAATCGGCTGCGACGAATCGGATTTCACGCGCTACTCGGAACACAGGGGGCTCGCAGCGAGCCCGCTCGCGTCCTGCGCGCGATCCGATATGCAAAAGACGCCATCAAGCCCAGAAAAGACAGGTTCGAGCGAGGTGGAAGACCTCGTTGGAGAAGGTCGATGAACAAGAATCCGATCATTGGCGCCGTGCTCGTGGGTGTACTCGTCGTCGTATCTGCGGCGTTCTTCTCGTGCGGTACGACGCCGCCCAACACTCCGGTCACTCAGACGGTCGTCGTCGACGTCGACAACGACGGGATCATAGACACGATCGACAAGTGCCCGTCTGATCCCGAGGATCTGGACGGCGACATGGACGAGGACGGGTGCCCCGAGGACCGCAAGTTGGTCACGGTCAATCAGTACGAGATCATCCTCAACGAGAAGGTCTATTTCGACACCAACAAGACCAGGGTTTTGGAGCGCAGCGAACCGCTTCTGAAAGAGGTCGCACAGGTGCTGCTCGACAACCCGAGCATCCGCATCCGCATCGAAGGGCACACGGACTCCGAGGGCGGGGAGGCGTTCAACCTGAAGCTGAGCCAGGGACGAACGGATTCGGTGCTGCAGTTCATCGCCGCGCAGGGCATCGGGTCCGGTCGGCTGGAGGCCGTGGGTTTCGGCGAAGAGAGGCCCATCGACACCAACGCCACCGAAGAGGGCCGCTCGCGCAACCGCAGGGTAGAAATCCACATCATTGGCCGGTGACGCGCGCGGGACTTCCCCCGGACCCCCTCTTGAATAGCCGTCGACCACCAGCAAAAGAAATTGACAACCCACGTGGCAGGGTCCATTTTGCGCGGGTTGACCGCCTGCTTGGCGGCCGAGCGGTTGGCTCGTACGAGTTTGGACACAGGTCAAACCGATCGAAAGCCGACCTCTCGCGGCCCAGAGAATAGGGCGGGTCAACATGAGCTCGTCTCGGGTAGTGGGATGATGAGCTCAAGTGGTAAGAACAGGCTCGAAAGTAAAACCGTTCGAGTGTCGACCTCCGTCCACGGTGGTTTGGCGCGAGAGCCCGTGGTGCGATCCGGCACGTGCTGTGTTTTCGCACGAGGTGGCAAGCAATGAGTGAACCTCGCCCAAGGCTCGGGCTCTTCCTCTTGGCGCTGGTGATACTGGTGGGGACGATCGGGTTCCTGCTCGGAATCATCGCCGACGACAAACCCAAGCAGACCCTCACCGCCGGGCCGATGAACCCGCTTCCAGAAGGTGAGGTGACGGAGGAAGGCATCGAAGTGCCTCGCCCTCCTTTCTCGAAGGACATCTTCCCGTGCAGCGATTGTCACTCCGATATGGACGTGAACCCGGAGCGCCGCGAACTGGTCGAGGAGCATACAAACATCGTGCTGCACCACGACGAGAAGAACCGCTGGTGCCTCGACTGTCACAACGCCAACGACCGCGACAAGCTCCACCTTGCCAGCGGAGCGCTCGTCGAGTTCTCCGAGTCTTACAAGCTCTGCGGTCAATGCCACGGGGAGAAGATGCGCGACTGGAGGGCGGGCGTGCATGGCAAGCGGACCGGCCACTGGCGCGGCGAGAAGCGATACTTGCTCTGCGTGCACTGCCACAACCCCCACTCGCCTCGCTTCGAACCCATCGAGCCAGAACCGTCACCGAAGCAACCAGAGGAGCTGTTTGAGTAAATGGGCTCAGCCCTCGTTGCATGCCGATGGGGACACCCCATGTTTGGGGCAACGCGGGCTTCGGGGACGTCAGAGGATGTCGAAGCGGAGAAGAGACACGGAAGAGCGGCGATTTATCGGCCTTGGAGCGACGAAATGAGCGAAGAGCGTGACCACACGACTGACAGAGGGCGCGACGGACGGGGGGTTCGCGCGCCACTCGGCACCGAGCGGGCTCGAAGCGAGACCGCTGCGAGCGATCACAGCGAGATGGATCGCCGCGACTTCCTCCTCAAAGCCGCCGTCGTGACCCTTGGCACCGTGACCTTGGCAAGCTGCGACGAAGCGACCCGAGAGGCGTTTTTTCAGCAGCACTTCCATGAGATGAGCGCCGACGACAAAGCGGCCCTGATCGCTCGACACCAAGCCGCCTACAAAGAAAAGTACGGCCTGAACTTCGAGATCTCCGTCAAAGGGCCTCTCGATGGCGTCCAGTATGGCTACGCCCTCGATCTCAACCGCTGCGTCGGCTGCCGACGTTGTGAGTGGGAGTGCGCGAGGGAGAACAACTGCTCTCGGGACCCAGAGATTCACTGGATTCGCGTCCTCGAGATGGAGCGCAGCCACGGCGTCGACGTCTTGGAGGCCGAGCAATATTACGCCCCCGAAAAAGTCCCAGTGCTCGACCAGTTCTACATGCCCGTGGCCTGTCATCACTGTGACAATCCGCCGTGCGTAAAGGTGTGCCCGGTCACGGCGACTTGGAAGGAACCCGACGGAATCGTGGTCATCGACTACGATTGGTGCATCGGCTGTCGTTACTGCATGGCGGCGTGCCCCTACGGCGCTCGACACTTCAATTGGGGCGAGCCCAAAATCTCGACCCCCGTGGCTTGCGAAGAGCTGCCAGCGGCCGAAGGTGCACTGCAGACGGCCGCCGAATACCCGCGTCCGCACACCAGAGACTGTGTCAACACCAACACCCATGCGCTGGGCAACGTGCCCAGGCCGCTGGGGGTCGTCGAGAAATGCACGTTCTGCATTCACCGGACGAGGGAAGGACGCTACCCGGCCTGTGTCGAGATCTGTCCGGTCGGCGCGCGCAAGTTTGGTAACCTCCTCGATGAGAACGATGAGGTTCGCTACATCCTCGAGCACAAAAGGGTTTTCATCTTCAAAGAAGAGCTGAACACCCAACCCCGCTTCTTCTACTACTACGGTTAAGGGGGCGTCATGAGATTCCTTCGTTTCGTCCTCGAGAGCATTCACGTCGCCACCCACGGCTCCAAAGCCTACTTCGCCTGGGTGGGTTTTCTGCTCTTGCTGATGGCCCTCGGAGCTTACGGTTACTGGAGTCAAATCCAGAACGGGTTGTCGCAGACCAACATGCGGGATCCCGTGTCTTGGGGCTTCTACATCGGCAACTTCACGTTCCTGGTCGGCGTTGCGGCCGCGTCGGTCATGTTGGTCATTCCCGCCTACGTCTACAACTGGAAGCCCATCAAAGAGATCGCCATCCTCGGTGAGCTCCTGGCCGTCGCGGCCATCATCATGTGCATCGGCTTCGTCGTCGTCGACGTCGGGCGTCCCGACCGTCTCTGGCACACCCTGCCGTCTCCGTTTGGCGAGCTGAACTTCCCCCGCTCCCTCCTCTCTTGGGACATCCTCGTCCTCAACAGCTACCTCTTTCTCAACCTCTTCATCGTCACTTATCTGCTCTACTATTCGTACATCAAGAAGCCCTACAACAAGTCCTTCGTCTATCCCTTGCTCTGGCTCTCCATCCCCGTCGCGGTCAGCATTCACACCGTCACCGCCTTCCTCTATGCGGGCGTCGCTGCACGTCCCTTCTGGAACGCCTCGATCCTGGCGCCGCGGTTCCTCGCCTCGGCCTTCTGCTCAGGCCCCGCCATCTTGCTGATCCTCTTCCAGGTGCTGCGCAAGACCACCAAGTTCCACATCACAGATGAGGCCATCCAGAAGATCGCCGAGCTCATGGCCTACGCCATGGCGCTCAACCTCTTCCTGCTCGCCGCCGAGGTCTTCCGCGAGTTCTACTCCGATACCGAGCACGTCATGTACTCGAAGTACCTCTTCTTCGGACTCGGCGAGCACAGGGCGTTGGTAGTCTACGCATGGTCCTCCGTGGTTTTCAGCGCGATCGCCTTCTTGCTCTTCCTCATCTCGAAGACCAGAAAGAACTTCGTCACCCTGAACATCGGCTGCGTCCTGATCTACATCGGTGTGTACATCGAGAAAGGCCTGGCGCTGATCATCCCTGGACTCACGCCAGGGACCCTCGGCGAGGTCTATGAGTACGTCCCTTCGGCCACCGAGATCATGGTCTCTGCCGGGGTGTTCTCTTTGGGGTTCCTCCTCTTTACGATCATGGTCAAGATCGCCTCCTCGTTCATGAACTATGACTTGGCGCATGCGGCTGAACCGGAAGCAGTCGAGGATGACAGCGACGCAGAAGAGGCCGTCGAGGCCGCTGGTGCAGTCAAGGCCTGAACCTTTGGTGCTCATGGGCGCTCGCCCGTGAGCACCAACACAATAGCCTCAAAGAGAGTCGCAGACGCCGAGCCCTGCCGAGTTGGCGAGACACTGGCCTCCTCCGCAGGTGTCGGCTGTTCGTGGATCGCAGACCTCGACGCAGACGTTGCGGTTCAGGGCGCAGACGTTGCCCTCGGCGCACTTTAGCGCTCCATCGCACGGCGCGCCCGGCGGGACGTCGCCGGCCACCAAGCACAGTCCCGAGGCGCTGCAGTACTCGTTGTCCTCGCAGCGATTGTCGACGTCGCAGCGGGTCACACACACGCCGAAGCCGTCGGGGCCCGTTTGGCCGCAGTATTGGGTTGGGGCGCATTCGCGCCAGGCTGCACAAGTGGTCGGCGAAGTCGCCGTCGGCTCGAGGTCGATGCAGCCGTCTCCTCGCCGGGTGTGACCGGGGGCGCAGACGAGGCTCTCCGTATCCACAGCGCAGCCGCCCACCAGCGCCACCAACGCGACGAGAAGCACGGCGTGGTGCGCGAGCCCTTTGGCCGCAGAGGTGCACCAAGTAAGGCTCTGCGAGGAGGATGAGGAATCCTGTGGGGAACCGTGCATAGTCGGGCCGAATACATTTCGATGAATACGAACCCCTCATCGAGAGGTTTTAGCTTCGAACCGTCAGATGCTCGCCAGTGTTCAGCCTCTCAGCCTCTCTGTCGTCGCACGAAACCATGTGGAACGCCACCCCCTCACAGCTCAATCCCTCTGCGATAGGCGAAGCCACGGGCGCCCCTCTGACCCAGTCGCTCCTGCGAATCGCGACGAAGGCCACCCGGCACACACGAAGACACGTCACGTCCGTTGGGCTGCCTCGTTGTCACACCATCTGTCCGCTCGCGGCCTCCGAATATGCCGGGGGCGTTTTTTTTGTCGATTTGGATTCTATTGCTTCGCTTTCCCACGACCCGGCCAGTTGGCGTGCGCGCGACTGGCTCCACCACAACCGGCGCAAAGCCGCACCGAAAAGGGGGGCAAATTGGTCGAGCGCACACTTCTCCTGAACACATCGTACGAACCCCTGCTCATCTTGGGGTGGCAGCGTGCGCTCACGTTGGTCGTCCTCGGTAAGGCGGAGGTGGTCTCGGAGTACACCCGACTCGTGCGCTGCAAGACCCATCGCATCCGGGTGCCGTCGGTGATTCGCCTGCGCCGTCGGGTACCCAGGGTGCGACCCATGATTCGCTTCTTGCGCTCGAACCTCTACGCGCGGGACGGCTACCAATGTCAGTACTGCGGTGACACCTTGTCGGCCAAAGACCTCACCTACGACCACGTGATCCCTCGCAGTAAGGGAGGCCTGACCTGTTGGACGAACATCGTGTCCTGCTGCGTGCGGTGCAACCGCAAGAAGGGCTCGCTGTCCCTCGAGGAGGCGGGCATGCGCCTGCTCAAACGACCGGTTCGGCCCCGTGTCCTGCCCGATTCGTCGGTCTACGGCCCCGTTACGCCAGAGTCGTGGAGGTTCTACCTCCGCGCCTGACCCGTGCTCGAATCCCTCCGCCCCGTGCCTCCTGGCCCGAGCGGAGGCACTCGAGCGGTTGGTGTGCGCGTGCTCGGGGGGCGCGGGAAGCGGAGGGAGCGCGGGGTTTGTGGTTTCCAAGGCTTCGGTTTTCAACGCAGAGCCGCGAAGGCGCTGAGTCGCAGAGAGCTTGTTTGGAGGGGACTTCGTCGCTGGCTCTTAGGAATTGTCTCAATTCTGGCGCTCAAGAGAGAGCGTCGCTGAACGAGCCAGTCCGAAGTGCCCTCAAGAAAACCCTCTGCGACCCTGCGCCTTTGCGACTCTGCGTTGAAGATCGGAAATAATTCGACCACAACCCCTGTGTGTGGTCTCGAAGACGCTGAGCAGGAAGGCTCTGAACAAGGCAAGTAGCGGCCACGACCTTGCGCTGCCTGGAAATCGTCCTCGAGGCGCTCAGAGCACGCGACGATCGGCGATGGAGCGCCCCAACGTGACCTTGTCGGCGAACTCGAGGTGGCTGCCCATGGGCAGGCCGCTGGCGATTCGACTCACCTTCACCCCCAACGGCACCAACAGCTTCTTGATGTAGAGCGCCGTCGCCTCGCCTTCGACCGACGGGTTGGTGGCCACGATGACCTCCTCGACGCCGTTGGAGAGGCGCGCCAGGAGCTCGGCGAGCTTGATGTCGTCGGGACCCTTGCCTTCGAGCGGCGAGAGGATCCCGTGCAGGACGTGGTAGAGGCCCCGGAACTCTCCAGTGGCCTCGATCGCCAGCACGTCCTGGGGCGACTGCACGACACAGATCGTCTGATGGTCTCGCCGCTCGTCACCACAGATGCGGCAAGGAGACTCGCGGGTCAGATCGCAGCAGTGCGCACAGAACCCAACCTGCTCTTTGAGCTCGACCAAGGCTGCGGCGAGGTCCTTCACATACTCCGCGTCCTGCTTGAGGATGAAGTACACGAAGCGCGTCGCCGTCTTGCGTCCCACTCCGGGCAAGACGGCGAGGAGGTTGATCAGCTCGGCGATGGGGTCAGTTTGGTTCGACACGGAGCTTACATGAGCCCAGGGATCGAGAAGCCGCCGGTGACCTTGGACATCTCCTGGTTGACCATCTCGCGGGCGTTCTCCAGCGCCAGGTTGATGGCCGAGATGATCAGGTTCTCGAGCAGCTCAGGGTTCTCCGAGGAGATCACCTCTGGGGCGATCGAGAGGGCGAGCAGCTCGCGGTTACCGTTGATGACAGCGGTGACCTTGCCGTTGCCCGCAGAGGCCTCGACGGTCTTGCTCTTCATCTCGTCTTCGAGACGACCGAGTTTACCCTGCAGGCGTTGGGCCTGGTTCAGGATGTTGTTCAGTCCGCCCTTTGATTTCCTCATTGAGGGTGCTCCCCGTCCGGGTTGATGAGGTCGATGGAGATCCCTGTCTCATCGACCTTGAACAGTTCCATTGCGTGATTGAGGCGCTCGTCCTCGCGAATTCGTCGGTGCTGCGCTTGTCGCGAGGCGTCTTGCGCCTGGGCGCTCTCGTCGGCCAGCGACTGCCGCCCATCGGCGGGCGCCGGGCCCTCGAGGACCTTTACCAGAAGCCGCTTCTCGAAGGTATCGAAGAGCGCGTCAGAGAGCTGCGTGCGCTGCTCCTCAGCGAACAGCGCAAGATACTGGGGCGGCAGCCAGAACTCAAGACGCTCATCGTCAAAATGCACCAGCGTTCCGTGCCGCAGGACGTTGGCCAGAATCGGGGGCAGGCCCTGCAGGAAACCTCTCCAGCGTTCTTGGTCTTGGTCGCCAGTTGGCGAAGCCGTGGTCTCTGCGCCGGCGGTCGTCTCGTCCCCTTTGGCCTCGGCTGGCAGGGTGGGCGATGGGACGGGGTCGCATGGCGGCGTCGGGTCCACGGCGGCGAGCCCCAAAGCGACCTCGAGCTCGAGCGCTTTGGCCGTTTCGGCGACAGGCTCAGGAGCGGCTGCGGCGACAGGCTCAGGAGCGGCTGCGGCGACAGGCTCAGGAGCGGTTGCGGCGACGGTGGGCTTTGGGGGCTCGACGAATTGGACTGGAGGCGCAGCAACGACCGTCGGTTTTGGTGCTATCGGCGCGGAGAGGGGCGCCGCATCTGGGGCCGCGCTCACGGTCGGTGTCGGGGGCCTAGGTGGGCTCGGGGTCGGCGGGGGCGCGAAAGGGACGGGCGGTGCCGCCAAGATCACCGGCGCGGGCGTGGGAGCGTAGGTGGCGAGCAGCTTTCGGTAGCGCTCTAGGGTCTGGTCGTCGAGGTCAGCTTGGCCGGCGAGGGCCGCTTCGATGGCCTGCAGCTTGGCGACGATGGGCTCCAGCGGGACCAGGGGTTCGACCGCGGCCAGCTTGACGAGGGTCATCTCGAGCAGGAGCTTGGGGAACTGCGAGCGGTGGATCTGCTCGACGGCCTCGGCGCAGATTTGAAACATGCGCTGCAGCTGGCTGAGCGGCACGTCGGCCACGTCGTGGCGCACGAAGTCGAGCTCTTGTGGGGAGAGCTCGGTGACGCCGTGCGGGTCTTTCAGCGCGCGCACGACCGTCATGTCTCGGAGGTGCTGCAGGATCTCGGTGGAGAACTGCACCAGATCGTGGCCGTAGCGGTCGAGGTGATCGAGGATCTTCAGCGCGCCGTCGACATCGTGGGTGGCTAGGGCGTGTCCGAGGTCGAGGAGGTTCTTGCGGCTCGCCACGCCGAGGATCTCGGCCGTGCTCTCGGCGTGGATCTTTCCGCCGGCGAACGCGGTGACCTGATCCATGGCGGAGAGCGCGTCGCGCATGCCGCCGCGGGCGTGGCGGGCGATGAGGGCGAGGGAGCCTTCGTCGAAGGGGAGGTGCTCGGCGTCGGCAATGCCTTGCAGGCACTCGACCATGTCGCGCAGCTGGACGCGCTTGAAATCGTAGCGCTGACAGCGGCTCAGGATGGTGACGGGGATCTTGTTGGGTTCGGTGGTGGCGAAGACGAAGATGGCGTGGCTGGGCGGCTCTTCGAGGGTCTTGAGCAGCGCGTTGAACGCCTCCGTGGTGAGCATGTGCACTTCGTCGATGATGTAGACTTTGAAGCGGTCTCGACTTGGTGCGTAGCGCACCGCCTCACGCACCTCGCGGATCTCGTTGATGCCGCGGTTGCTCGCCCCGTCGATCTCGATGACGTCGACGGCGTGGCCTTCGGTGATCTCGATGCAGGCCGAGCAGACGTTACAAGGCTCGGCGGTGGGGCCCTTCTCGCAATTGAGGGCCTTGGCCAGAATGCGCGCCGTGGAGGTCTTGCCGATGCCGCGCGAGCCCGTGAAGAGGAAGGCGTGGGCGACGCGATCTTGACGAATGGCGTTGGCTAGGGTGCGCGTGACGTGCTGTTGGCCGACGACGTCTTCGAAGCGTTGAGGACGCCATTTTCTGGCGAGCACGAGGTAAGACATCGGGTTCCCTTGGCTTGGATCGCGTCTCGACGAGCTCGGTGCAGAGCAGCGTGCGAGCTGAGAACGAGTGAGGCCTCATGGGGTTTACCGAAGCCATGGGAGCGACGCAAGCCCTGTCTGATCTATCCGCGCCGCTGAGCGGCCCACGTCGTGCGTTCGGGCGGCCCAGGTTCCGCGCTCCGTCGCGGTACGGACTGCGTTGATCTTGGGCGGCGCCCCGGCCCTGAAAGGGCCGACCATACCAGCCCAGGGCAACGCTCTGGGAGTTGCGCGTTCGGGCGGCCGGACGCGGTTCCACGTCGCGCTGATTTTTGCGCCGGTGGTTCGCGATGCGCCGCAATCACGACGATTGACTGCACCAAGTGGCCCACTGCCCATTTCCCTTGACCCGCTCCCCCATCTGACGAAGATGTGCGCTGCTCAAAGGGGGCGGAGGCACACCCCCGAGCCTCCTGACTTCTTCCTGCTCCAAGCACACCAAGAGATGCCCGATGCGATACTCCCAAGCCTTCATCCCTACTCGAAAAGATGACCCCGCCGACGCCGAGATGCCGAGCCACAAGCTCCTCATTCGCGCCGGCTACATGGAGCAGGTCGCCGCAGGCATCTACACGCTGCTGCCGTTGGGCTGGAAGAGCGTTCGCAAGATCGAGGAGATCATTCGCCAGGAGCTCGATCGCGCTGGGGCCCAAGAGATCTTGATGCCCATGGTGCAGCCGGCCGAGCTCTGGCAGCGCTCCGGACGTTGGGGGTTCTACGGGCCAGAGCTGTTGCGCTTCACGGACCGCAAATCACAAGAATACTGCCTCGGGCCCACACACGAGGAGGTCATCACCGACTTGGTGCGGCGCCATGTGCGCTCGTATCGCGACATGCCGCTCAACCTCTACCAGGTGCAGGGCAAGTTCCGCGACGAGGTGCGGCCCCGCGGCGGGCTGCTGCGCGGCCGCGAGTTCATCATGAAGGACGCCTACAGCTTCGACGTCGATCAGGCCGGCGCGCTGGTTGCCTACGAAAAGATGCGCGTCGCCTATACGCGGATCTTCGAGCGTTGCGGCTTGGATTTCCGACGGGTCGAAGCGGATACGGGCGCCATCGGCGGCACCTCCTCCCACGAGTTCCAAGTCCTCGCCCAGACCGGTGAAGACCGCATCATCAGCTGCAGCACGTGCGCCTACACGGCGAACGTCGAGATGGCGCGCTTCAAGCGGCAGACTGCCGACACGACGACCGCGACCAGCGCCGCCTGCGAGCCGGTCTCGACGCCCGGCAAGCACACCGTCGGCGAGGTCGCCCAGTTCCTGAAGGTCGCGCCCAGCTCGCTGCTCAAGACCTTGATCTACCTGGCCGACAACGCCCCCATCGTGGCCATCGTGCCCGGCGATCGAGAGCTAAATGAGGTCAAGCTCAAGGGCTTGCTCAAGGTCAACGAGCTGCATCTGGCCACCGATGCCGTCGTGACCGAGGTGACCGGCGCCCCGGTGGGCTTCGCCGGCCCGGTGGGCCTCGACTTTCCCATCTTCGCCGACCTGGGTGTCGAGCTGATGCACGACGCCGTCACGGGCGCCAACCAGGGCGACACCCACCTGATTCACGTCGAACCTGGTCGCGACTTCAAGCCGATGGCCTACGTCGACCTCGCCATGGCCAGCGAAGGCGACTTCTGCCCAAGCTGCTCCGAGAAGATGGTCGAGTTCCGCGGCATCGAGGTGGGCCACATCTTTGTTCTTGGGACCAAGTACTCCGAGCCTATGGGGGCCACCTTCCTCGACCCCGACGGCGACGCCAAGCCCATCGTCATGGGCTGCTACGGCATCGGCGTGACCCGCGTCCTCGCCGCCGCCATCGAGCAGAACCACGACGCGGACGGCATCATCTGGCCGTCCAGCATCGCCCCATACCAGGTCATCATTCTGCCGCTGCAGCTCAAGGACGAGGCCGTCGTCGCGGCGGGCGAGCAGCTCTACAACACCCTGGCCGACGCCGGCCTGGACGTGCTCCTCGACGACCGCGACCTCCGCCCCGGCGGCAAGTTCAAAGACGCCGACCTCATCGGCATCCCCTACCGCGTCACCATCGGCTCGCGTGGTTTGGCCGACGGCAAGGTGGAACTCAAGCATCGCCGCGACGCCCAGCCCGAGCTCATCGAGGTCAATGCGGTGCTCGAACACCTGCAAGCGCGCCTGCGCAACGAGCACTCATGAGCCGCGAAAAGCCCCCGGTCCGGCTCGCCCAAGTCCGCAACAATCGGCGAGTCGAGAAGGTGAAGCCTGCCACCGCGCCAGGCCCCCGCAGGGAGGGCCAACGGGCGTCGGCGGGCAAAGAAGGACCAAGGACCCAGCGCCGCGGGGGCCGCGCCGAGAAGCCAGACGAGGGCGACTGGGTCTACGGCATCAACCCCGTCAACGAGGCGCTGACAGCCCTGGGCGACAACCGCTCGGGCTGCGAGCTGCTCGTGCGCGAGGGGCCGCTCAACCCCAGGGTCGCCGAGCTCAAGACCTCGGCGGCGCGCCAGGGTCTGCGGGTGCGCGAGGTGGCCAAAGACAAGCTGGACGCGCTCACCGGCGGCGGCAACCACCAAGGCGTGGCGCTGCGCACCAACCCCTTCGAGTACACCGACGAGCTCGACATCCTCGCCAGCTGCAAGGGCTTGGAGCACGCGACGCTGCTGGTCTTGGACGGCGTCCAGGATCCGCACAATTTCGGGGCGCTGCTGCGCTCCGCCGCGGCTTTTGGCATCAAGGGCGTGATCATCCCCAGAGACCGGGCCGCGCAGGTCACTCCGACCGTGATGCGCATCGCCGCCGGCGCGGCGTTTCACATGCCCATCGCCCGCGTCACCAACCTGGCGCGCTTCCTCGACCTGGCCAAAGAGGCCGGCTTCTGGCTCTACGGCGCGGCCGCCGACGGCGCGGTGTCGCTGCCCAAGGTCCAGATGAAGGGCCACATCGCGCTCCTCATGGGCGCCGAAGACAAAGGCCTGCGCCGCCTCTCGCGCGAGCGCTGCGACGTGCTGGTGAGCATCCCCATCGAGAGCACGACGGAGTCGTTGAACGTGGCCGTCGCTGGAGGGATTTTGATGTACGCGAGTGTCCAGCGGGAGGTCGCGGCTGAGGAAGAGTAGGGGTGCCGTGAACCGAGCGGGGTGTGACGGCCCGCTGTTGATGATTACCGAGTGCGCCTCGCAACCGGGTCTGGTTCGCCCAGCGCGCCATGCCGGGTCCCTATGTCGTCGTCGCCTGTTTGCCTGCGGGCCAGCCGCACGATGGGTGCGGCTGGCCTGGGATTTTCGCTGCTTGCGCTCTAATGGCGATAGGAGTCGTGCGGCGACTGGGTGAAGTTGGGCGGTTGTTAGGGCGCCAACATCTTCGCGCACTCCTCTTCGGTCGTGCAGACCGGAGCGTTCATGTCGACCACTGAGCATTGAGAGCCGAGCCGCCAGATCAACTCCTCAGGGGTGGCTTTCGCGAACCAGTCATCGTCATACCCTCGAAACTCTTCGGCCTGCGTGGCAACCGTGGGGTCGAATGCGTCGCAACTGGCGAGGGTCTCTCCAAACTCTTTCATGGACAAACCATTGAGTGTTGGCCCAGCAATACACTCGTTCCAATCCTGAGCCGTCAGAAACTCTGAGTCCGAAGCTTCATCGGCCCACACCGCCAGCAAAGGCCCTTTAGCCATCCACAGCTTCGCTTCGCCGACATAGACAAGGGAGACACCAACCCGTTGACCAATTTCCAAGGGAGCGCCCCCCCGCCAGTCGATGCTGCCGTTCGTAGGATCGATGAGCACCATTGGATTCCATTCGCCAACCTCTAAAGCGGGCACACGAACTATGATTGACTCCTGTGCGCTGCCCCATGGGGTGTCCACGGATTTCAGCGTGATGTCGAAGGAAGGGACGAGATAACCCTCTGTGCAGAGGCCGTCTGAGCGGACGGAGGTGACCTCGCCACCGCTCACAAAAACGTCCTGGACTGGCTGCAAATCGGCGATCGTGCCGAAGACGATCGAGTCCACTCCGGCTGCCCATCCACAGAGAGAGAACTGAAACACCCGACTGCAGCTCCCATCGGCCCCTGTGACGGGGAGCTGTGGAGGCGAAGTTGGAAGCCCCTCCTTTGCTGTTTGTTCCACTGCCGCTGTCTCTTCGGGGGTTGCGTCCTCCTGAGCGCAGCCAGCGAAAGTGCCAGTTACAAATAGAATGGCCAAGACTGCGGCGAGAACGTCCCATTTCTTCTCGGACCGTCGTTGTTTCCTCATCATCCTTCTCCCCTTTCTGGTAGTAGGTTAGCGCAAGTACTTAATGACAGTGTTTGGGCCTTGCCAGTTTGAGGCTGCGCTCGGCGCAGTTACTGCAGTGGACCAGTAAGTTTGCTGGGAGGTCCAAGTGTTGGTAGCTCCCGTCGCTGATGAGTAAATGACCATTGGCTCCTGATAGGTGGCGGAGCGAACGGCCATCCAGAACTTCCCATCTTGGTGCCACATCGTAATGTTTGAGCCAGTTCGGGCTGGTGTGGTCTGAGGGGAAGCTTCGATGCTGTAGGTGTTCGGAGTACCGGCCGAAACCTCCACGCGAAAGACCTTCACCTGCAGGGTGGGATCGTCGAAGTCGACATACGCCACGAGACAGTCGTAACCTCCAGCGGCCTCGTCCTTGCAGGCGATTCCAGGACCGACCAAAGACTTCTTGGAAAAAGCCACTGGGTACTCCAATCGGTAGTATGGTAGATGCACGCCTGCGGTGATCATCAACTTCGACGAAGAGTTGCTCCCGGCGTTCCGGTACGCGAAAACAGGCACACCCAACCCATCATGCCATGCCTGCGCGATCGGATTGTAGCTCTCTACCTTGTATGGGTACCAGTTGGCCATGCAGCCACTACTATCTACGAGACAGTATTCGAGTTCTTCCGCCTCTGCGGTCTGAAACTCGTTTGTCGAACGCTCGCGTTTTACGCGAGGTCTCTCAGACCAATAGTCATACGCGTTGGGTCGCCCCACACCTTCTGTAAAGGTGACAGCAACCGACTCCGCAACGACATTCGTGTAGCGGTGAACTGCTGGTGCGGTGTCATATGAGTCCATCGACAGAACCCTTCGCAACGAGGACATCGAGTCGTTGAATATGATTCGGCCGCCAGATATCGTGTTGAAGGCTTGCACGGTTTTCCAGGAAACATTGAAAGCGACACCAGCGGCAAGTGAGATGGGATCCATTGTCGATGCGGTTTGCTCAATAGGCCAGAACGAAGATCCGAAAATGGCTCTCCCGTAATCGGACAGCTGACGTATGGTGGCATTTCGTGCGCACTTTACGTCCCACTGGAACAAGTCACGTTGATAGTATTCGCCTGGATGTATGGAGTCCATCGATGCAACTTCCCCAGAGCCTGGATGCCCAATGCCCTGAGTGTGACCGAGCTCGTGAACAATAACAGAGAGAAGATCGATTTCTGGCCACGCGATTAAACTTGTCGACCACGGAATCAACCCATCCGAGTTGCTGCGATAAAGCGTGACCAGAAAGGAAGTTCCGCCACACTTCACTGCAACCTCTGCCACCCGTCCAGGAACATTGGTGTAGTTCACCACACGCAGCAATCCCTTCCCGACCCAGTCGGGGGCGCAGTTGTCCGGATCCAAGTCGGTTGCGCTTGTGCCGCCAGCAAGGCGAAACACAGCCGATGTCGACTGGTCACCCCACCTGTCACCAGCCGCGGCTGCCGCATACATGAGTTCGGTGCTCGACACGCCGTCCAGTGTCACGCCGTTGGAAGTACTGATGTAGAAATCACGGACTTCTGGGAGTCCGCTGAAGTCCCCGACTGCTGGTGTGCATGTGCCTGGCACGGCGACTGCGCTATTCTCGCCAACGGCAGCGACAAGAAGGAGCAGCAGCCCCGAAATGCAGGAAACAAGAAAGCGCTTGCGCACCAGCCTTTGTGACTTTTCCCTCATGGATTTCCCCCTTCGGTCGTTCGTGATGATGGCGGTGATGTGGTTCAGAAGCTCAGAACAATAGGCTCAGGAATTCGTTCAAACGGGCGGCCGACTTTGACCATAGCACGCCCCCCCCCCAGATTACAATGGGGATCGACCATCGGTGGGTGATTTGTTTCCGTCAATAATGTCGGGGAGATAGGCCCAGCAGCGCTCTCGTCAGCAGGAATTCGCGGGAGGAGGGGCAACGTGAACTCGTCGCACAACTGACCCGCACACATACGCAGCATCGACGCCTTCGAGGCGCTCGACCCCGAGGCCCAAGCACCTTGGCTCGAGTGGCTCGTCGCCCAAGAACTCTCGCGCGACAAAGCCCGCCGCAACGAGGAGCTGCCCGAGGCCCTCGCCTACTGGCAGAGCGACACGCACGAGCTCGACTTCGTCGTCGCACCCGACCTCTTCATCGAGGTCAAACGAGTCCACACCAGCCCTGTGGGTTTTGCCTGGTTTGCCAAGCAATTCCCCCGCGCCAAGCTCCTCGTCGTCGGACAAGATCGTTTCGAGACTGCGCGGCCTGACGATGTACTCCTCAACGAGACGTGGTGAGCGTCGCTGGCCCCGCAGCAGGTCCACAAGGATCCCGCAACCACAACAAAGGCGAGCGGGTTGGCGTATTAGGCGCCCACGAAATCAAGCCCACGAAATCAAGGCCGGAAGTGCCAGGTGGGCGGCCGGGAGCGAAGCGCCCGTGCCCCAGCTCCCAGGTCCCAGACGTCACCAACTGAGCCGATGAATGCCGGACCTAAAACGCTCGTCTGGGAACTTGATCGGATTTTCCGCGCGCTACTCGGAACAGAGGTGGCTCGAAGCGAGCCACCTCGCGTCCCTACGCGCGATTGGATTTTCGCGCACCACGGCACCGAGCTGGCTCGAAGCGAGCCAACTGGCGTGCCTACGCGCGAGGGTGGCTTGGTTGTCTGCACTTCGCTGTGAGTGTATCCAAGACGGGTTCGAAGTCGGGTTTCGACGAGGAAGAGAAACTATGAAAGCGCGAATATGGGCTCTGTGTCTGGTCTTTGTGGCGTTCTGGGGGGCTGCGGCCGAGGCGCAGGAGCCGCCCTTTGGCTATGAGGTCACGCAGATGGTGATGGAGGGCCAGCCCGTCGAGATCGTCTTCCACAGCAGCGAAGCGCTCGATACCCTCGAGGTCAACATCACGCGGCTCAAGCCGAAGGACTCGTGGGCGTTCTCGCGCAAAAACCTTGGCGGCGGGGACTCGGTGGTGTTCACGCTGGAACAGGGCCCGGGGAATTGTTCCTACAAGATGGACGTGCGCGCGACCTCGCGAGAGGGCGAGTACGAGGGGTCGACGACGTTCGAGGTGGCCTCCATGGAGCCGCTCGACATCGACGTCGACCTGAGCGTCGATCTGCGCGAGGGGACCTTGAAGTTCAGCGCCAATCGGCCCATCGGGCGCGCCGAAATCGAGCTCTTCGCCGAGGGCAAGAAGCCCATCGACGCCGTGGAGAAGGACTACGGCGGCAACAGCTCCAAGGCGGAGATCTCCTGGACGCCAGGCGAGGACACCCCCGTGCTGGTCAACATGAAGGTCTACGACACCTATCAGATGTGGCGAGACATTCAGGTCTTTCGCCTCGAGGTGCCGCACGAGGACGTGGTCTTCGACACCAACGAGTCCATGGTGCGCAGCGATCAGGAGCCCAAGCTCGAAGCGTCGCTCGTCTTCATCACGGAGACCTTGCAGACCTACGACGAGGTGCTCATCGAGCTCTACGTCGCCGGCTACACCGACACCGTGGGCAAGCCAGCAGACAACCAGAAGTTGAGCGAGAAGCGCGCCAAGTCTATCGCCACCTGGTTCCGCGGCCACGGCGTCAAGGTGCCCATCTACTACCAAGGCTTCGGCGAAGCAGCGCTGGCCGTGGCCACCGCCGACGAGGTCGACGCGCAGGCGAACCGGCGCGCGGTCTATCTCATGTCCAACTCGAAGCCGGCCACTTCCACACAGTTCCCCAACGCGAGCTGGACGAAGGTGAAGTAGGGAATGCCTCTTGAGCGGTCGGGGTTGGTCTTGCGCCAGGAATCTTAGGGGGAACGTGTGGCAGAAGGCGGCTGGATCTCGACGAAGGTGAAGCAGCTCAAGTGGCGCAAGTTGGGCCGTGAGCTGCTCTTCTGGGCGGGGCTGTTGGTGGCCTTGTTCTCGGCTCGCTGGTCCCTGGCCGACCACTATCAGGTGCCGACGGGCTCGATGATCCCCACCGTGCAGGTCGGCGACCGGGTCTTCGTCGACAAGCGGGCCTACGACCTGCGCATCCCCTTTACCGACGTCTCGCTGGTGAGCTTCGACGACCCGATGAACGGCGACGTGGTCGTCCTCGACTCACCCGAGGACGACAAGCTCCTGCTCAAGCGAGTGGCGGCGATCCCTGGAGACCGCGTGCAGGTCACCAAGGGGCACCTCACGATCAACGGCGAGCCCATCGCCATCGAAGAGACCGCGGACGGCCTGGTCGAGTACCTAGGCGCCGAGCCACACGCCGTGCAGCTGACGCGCGAGGGCGGCCCCGACATTGGTCCGCTCGACATCCCAGCCGACCACTACCTGGTGATGGGCGACAACCGCGGCAACAGCTACGACGG
>PFUG01000298.1 GCA_002789955.1 Deltaproteobacteria bacterium CG_4_9_14_3_um_filter_63_12
CACTCTGGTTCGGCGACCCGAATGCCGATGGCGCCGGAGATTCCGTGGCCGAGAAAGGAGGAGACGGCGTCCTCGCGAGTGAACGAGCCGCGGTGCTCGAGCACGTACGCGATGGGAAAGGCGAACGACAACGGGCTGAAATCCGTCACTCTGAACTTCGGCGTGAACTCGGCGTGAAGGTCGGCGGCGTAATAGGCGTCGGAGCTCAGCCAGGTGGTGCGGCGCATTCGGTCTTCGCTGTCGCCGTGCTCGACGTCGCCATAGACGGCGGCCTCGAGGCCATGGTGCAGCCCGTGGGAGCGGACGATTCCGATGCGCGCCTCACCTGTGTGTGCGCCCCGAGGGACCTCGACGAGGGGGGTGCCGTCGTCTTCGTCAAAGAGGAAGGGCAGGACGACGAGGTCTCGCAGCCGCCAGAAGGTGGTGTAGGCGGCTCGACCACCGACGGTGCTGGACAGCAGGAGCTCGAGCCGCCCGCCGTTCGCCGCGTCGCCCTCGAGAGCTCCAGCCGCAGCCAGCTCCACGTCGACCCGACCTTGCGTCCCTTTCTTCATCGTCACTTGAGTGAGTTCGAGGTCACGGGCGAGTTCTTGATGGATGGGCTCTTGTGCGGCGGCCAAACCCGGGAAGAGCAGGACAGCTCCTAGCAAGGAGAGGCTCAGCCGTACGGACAGCGTGGATTTTACGGACATTCTTGGCTCCTTCCGGTGCGATGCTCAGGAGGGACAACGCGACGGAATCTCGCAACTGACAGGGAGCGTGAAGCTTTTCTCTGATTGGACCCGGGGACCAGGCCAGAAGCAAAAAGGCGAGGCCCACGTCGAGGACCTCGCCTTTTTCAACGGGATGGGGACTAAAAGAACTTGTACTGAACGCCGATGGCGATGTCGTAGACGTTCTTCTTGAACGTCTCGGTGCCGTCGCCGAAGCAGGGCTCACCAAAGCCACACAGCAGATTGCCCAGCGCCGAGAGCTGGACGCCCTCGGTGTCCTCGTACATGGTGTTGGCGAGGGCGAGGGTGACGTCGAGGTCATCATAGACCATGTAGCGCGCGCCGAGGCCGATGGAGTTGGAATTCAGGGCGTACTCGAAGTCCGAAAGGGTGTTCTTGTTGCTGCCGGTGACGCCACGGTTGTAGCCCACGCTGGCCACGAGCACGTCGGGGATGATGGCGTATTCCAGTGCGGCGGCGATGTCGTAGCCATTGTCGTAGTCGTCGTCGTAGCTGCGCACGAACGCCTTGTTCGGGACGGTGTAGTCCTTGGCGCTGTCGGCGTCCTTGATGAAGTAGTAGTTGAAGTTGAGCATCGCGGTGATGCCGTAGAGTGAGTAGGAGATGCCGGCGCCGAGCATGGCGGGCAGATCGCGTCCTTCCTCGGCGCCGTCCACGAACGATTCGAGGGCGCTGGGGGCCTCGGCGGTCGGAATCTTGATGTTGGTCAGGGTCGAGGTCGTCTTGAGGGCCAGCGCGGTTTCCATCTCGTAGCGTGCGGCGATGTTCAGGCCCTCGATCGGGGTGACCTGCAGTCCGAAGATCCCTCCGAAACCCAAGGCGCTCTTGTCCGCCTCGAGCGAGGCGTGGATGGCACCGTAGTCGCCGCTTCCTTTGTAGGACTTGGAGACGATCAAGGTTCGCAGCGAGGCCGAGATCGAGAAGATGTCGAAGAAGCGATAGGCGGCTCCTACGGTTGGCGCAAGGTACATCGAAGAGCCCTCGAAATAGCCGTTATCCACCAGGGCGAAACCACCCCCCTCGACGAGCGCCCCGAGCGGATAAAGGAACGGCACGCCGTCGTCGTACTGCAGTGAGCCACCGCCCGCCGGCACGGTAAAGCTGAAGAAGGCGGCCAGGTCTTGCCATTTGTAGATCACGTAGAGCGAGGGCAGAGCCAAGGTCGGCTTGGTCGAGCTGTAAGTTTTGGTCCGGGTGGTGGGAGGGGAATCTCCGTTGGGGAAGTTATGCAGCTCAATGTTGAAGTCCTTGAGCACGAACTGGTTGGACAGGGAGACATAGAGGCCGTCGTCCAGCCAGGCGGTTCCGGCCGGGTTGAACGTGACGATGTCGGCCCCGTCCGTGGCGGCGTTGCGGCAGAAGGTGCGGATGTAGTCCGCGCTCTGGTTGGTGAGGTAGTCGATGCTGCCCGCTTGCGCGGAGGAGGTGACGAACAGCGCGGCAAAGATCGCCACTGCAACGAATGATTTCCTCACGTTTCTTCTCCTTGGAACGAGGGGATGCCCGGACGGTTATCCCCTGCCGTTTGATCGAAAATGAGTGGACTCTGAAGAACGCGGCATCCTACCGATAGAGGTCGTCGCGCCTCAAGCGATTTAGGAAAAATTTTGCGGCTGCAACACGGTGTGATGAGGCTTGCAGCAAACGGAAACAGCCACGAGGGCTCGTGGCTGTTTCGTTCAGTCAGAGAGCTGCCTGTTAGTTACGGGGCAGACCGCTGCAGGTGTAGAAGCCAGGCGTGCAGCCATTGGTCTCACGGCAGTCGATGCAATCCTGCGAGTTCGGATTGTTAACACAATCATTGATGCAGTAGACGACGCCACAGATCACGGCGCCGGAGTAGCAGGTGGAGCAGCCAGCGCTGACACCAGAGGCCGCGATCACGCAGTCGTCGGTGCAGGTGGTCATGCCGGGAAGGTCAGGGGGGTCGCTCGTGGCGAAGCTGATGCAGTCGCTGGTGGCGCAGGTCGTGGCCATTCCGGACACGTCCTGGGACGAAACGATGGCGAGGTCAGCCGCGTTGGTGCACGCGTCGCCAACGACAACGTCTTCGACGACGTCGTCGGTGGTGGTGACGTCGGTGGTGGTGACGTCTTCAGCGGTCGTGGCGTCGGTGGTGGTGGCGTCGGTGGTGGTGGCGTCGGTGGTGGTGGCGTCGGTGGTGGAGGTGGCGTCGGTGGTGGTCTTGGGATCGTCGCTGTCATCACAGCCGGCGACCACGAAACCGAGGAGAGCGAGCATCAGGAAGAGGGTTCTCATCGTCGACTTCATATGCGTTCCTACCATGTGTTGCGCTTCGCCGTCAGAGGGACCCGTTCCGGCTTTGGCGAGGCGCACGATTCGAGGCCATCATGACCTTGATTGGGTGTCGTTTCAAATCTCGAAGGAAAAGAGCCAGAGAACGGTGGCTTGTAGCACACCATCCCCCACAAAGACCAGAGTGAATCGCGCGAACAGCTCGCTTCACAGCGTTCAACCAATAGGATCCGAATAGCTAAGGACACTCGACACAAAGACTGGAGGGGATTCCGACATGGTAGGTCGGGGAAAGTCTGTGAGTTTGACTGTATGCACCGGTCGGAAGTAGTATCCGACAGCCTGCATATGGGAGCGCACTTCCATGCCACGAAACAAATGAGAGAGACGGTGGGGCGACACACTTGAATCGGCCGGAGGCAAACCTCAGCTTGCCCACCTGCGGCACCTTCCTCGGAGACTTCGAGCTCATCGAGGAACTGGGCGTTGGTGGGTTTGCCGTAGTCTACAAGGCGAGACAACAGCGACTCGAACGTGAGGTTGCTGTTAAGGTGCTGCTTCCATCTTCGGCCGACAAGGTTTCGAATCTTCCTCAGCGCTTCACGCGGGAAATCGACCTCGTCAAACGCCTGGAACATCCCAACATCGTTCGGCTCTATGACTTTGGACAGACCGAAACGGGCTTGCTCTGGATGGCCATGGAGCTCGTCCGGGGCCCTGAGCTGCACGACGAATTGCGGCGGTGTGGACGGCTCTCGGTCAAACGCACACGAAATCTCGGATTGCAGATTCTCTCTGGGCTCGCTGAGGCGCACGAGATGAGGATCGTGCATCGCGACCTCAAGCCCGGCAACATCATGTTGACGCGCAAGGGCGCCCAGCGAGACTTTGTGAAGATCCTCGACTTCGGGGTCGGGAAGGCGCTGGGTGAGGACGAAAACTCGCTCATCCAGAACCTCACCACGACGCAGGGTGGGACCTACGGAACCCCCCGATACATGGCCCCAGAGCAGCTCAAGAACACGGAGATGGGGCCGCACACCGACGTCTACGCCGTTGGCCTCATCCTCTACGAGATGCTCATCGGCGAGCCCGCCATGACCGGCACTACGACCTACGAAGTGCTCGTCAAGCAGATCTCACAGCCACTCTCCTTCCCTCCTTGGCTGGACAAGACCCCATTCGCACACATCCTGAGGCGCGCAACCGAGAAAAACGGCGCGGATCGATACCCGACGGCGCTCGAGTTCTACGATGCCCTCCACGAGATCGATTATGCCCACCCGTCTTTCGCCGACGTCCCTGCGGTGGTCGAGCCCGAAGACACCAAGTCCTCTGGCATTCTCCGAACCTCGCTCGTGGGAGGGCCCAGTCGGACTGGGAACACCCGAAATCAGCAGGACCCCGGGACAGGGAAGACCTCGGCGGCGCCCTCCACAGGGCCGGTCAAGGTTCCCATCGAACCCGAGGAACAGGCCGTCGACGAGGTCTCGCGACAGATCGACCGGTTCCTCACCGAAGCTGCGGAAAAAGGCTCTGCCAACGTCGAGTCGAAACACGGCCTCCCCGTTGTCGGGCTCCTGTTTGCCATCTTTCTCCTCACTGGACTCTTGGGCTTCTTGGCCTACGACCTAATGAAACCCATCAACGAATCGACGGAAGAGGCGGCCAACGAGAAAGCAAAAGGCCAAGCCAAGGACTCTGCGACATTCGTCGTGCGGGCCGGCGTCGTCGGGCTGGCAGGAACCCACATCGTGGTCCGAAGACCGGTTCTGCTCAAAAAAAAAACTGAACTGACTGAGTCGGCTCCTTCGTCCGTCCCTGCCTCCAACGTCGAGGCCAAGGGGGTTGTCCCGAAAAACGACAAACCAGAGAAGAAAGTCGAGAAGCCCAAGACCGTCGAAAAAGTAGAGACCGTCGCAAAAGTCGAAACCGTCGCGAAGGTCGAAACTGAGGCCGCAGAGGCCGTCGAAAAGCCCAAGATCGTCGATAAAGTCAAAAGACCCTCGAACGTCGACGACAACAACCCTTTCGACATCAAACATCACTGAGTCACGTGAACTTTGCCCCATGAAACCCTTCGGGTTTACACGACTTTTCGCCATCCCAAGGTGCACCAGGGCAAGTCCCCCCTTCAGACCAGGTCTCTCGAAGACCAGACGAGGTCGGAGCAGTGGCGCGAATGGCGCTTCATCGGGTAACTAGAGAGCTGAGTTCTGTTTGACGAACCACTGATGTCTTCGACTTTCGAGAGATGAAAGTGACAAAACAGCAAGGCGAGCGCGATTCATTGAGCGGACTTCGCGCGTTACTCGGAACCGAGCTGGCTCGAAGCGAGCCCCTACGCGCGAGCGCCTCATATTGCCCCTTACGTGAGTCCGCATCACGAGGGCTGGCGTGGTTCTCCCGTTTCGCAGTTCTCTGCGTGTCAGGCTTTCTGCTCCTCGCCCCTCTGACTGCCGAGGCCGGCTGGAACGCCAAGCGCTTCGTCAAGATGCAGAACAAGGCCGATGAGGAGTTCACCAGCGGAAACTACTCCGATGCCTTGCAGAGCTACGTCGAGCTCAAGCTCGTGCTCGAAGACGCCATCAACACCAATGGAATCGACAAGAAACAGCTCCCCGCCGCACATGAAGCCCTCCAGACGATCCTCTACCAGATCGGTCGCAGCCTCCAGCTGACCGGAGCTTGCTCCGAGGCCCAGGCCTCCTTCAAGTCTCTACAGGCCAAAGACGACATCGCCACCGAGGTCCTAGTAAAGATCGACCTACGGCTCGCCGAAGCCTCGGCGTGCATGTCCAGCGAGAGCCTGGAGAAGGGCGACCTCGACTCGACGCGGCTGCACCTCCAGAACGCTCGCGCCAGCCTTGACGCGTTCGATGCACAGCCTCAACTCGCCGAGATCGCCGAGGACCCGCTCGCGACCATGCAGTCGGAACGGGACGAGGTCGCGCGACGACTCGACGAAGCCGCTGAGAAGGTGTTCGACCACTTCGCGGCGCAGACTCGAGCCCACCTCCACGAGAAGAAATGCTCACAGGTACAGATGGATCTGGTCTTGTTGGAGAAAGAGATTCCTCTGACCCGCCAAGAGGAGGTCGCGACTCTGAAGGAGTCGGCGGCGAGCTGTGGGAAGACCGCTGTCGTCACGCCGGTTGAGCAGCCACCGCCGCCGGAGCCGACAGGACCTCTGGCGCGAATTCCACTCGGCGCCTGGCTCCTGGCTGGCGCCGGCACCGCACTGCTCCTCGCCGATGGCGTCTACGAAGGAATTCAGGCCGGGACGGTCTCTGACTTCGAGGACGCGCGGTCGGGATGTCAGGCCTACCAACCGACCTGTCAGACCGCCTTGGACCTCAAGAGCGATTTGCAGACCGCGCAGCTCGTCTCCGCGAGCATGTTCGGCCTCGGATTGGCTTTGCTGGGCGGCGGAGTAACCTGGGCAGTTTTCAGCCTTGGGGACGAAACCCCGACGACCGAAGTGTCTTTGGTGCCCACACCACAAGGAGCTTTCGTCGGGCTAAAATGGAGCCTCGAGTGATGCGACAGTTGTCGCGCGCTTCCTGCGCGCAACCCTTCGGGTTTACACGACTCTCCGCCATCCCTGGCTGCGAGTTGTCGGCAAGAGGCACCTTCGGCGCGGGACTGTTTCTCGGTCTCTCACTCCTACTCGCGACGCTCACCGGCTGTACCTGGGCCGCCGACCTCGACACCGCAACGGTCGAGGCCCTCCAGTGCTCGGCGCAGTCGCCCTGCCAGACAGGCTTCACCTGTGCTGCCGACGGTTTCTGTGTGCCGGAGAACGGCGGTGGCGACGTCGTCGACACGACCGTTGAGCAAGACACCATCTTCGACACCTATCGCGACACCGCCCACCCGGACCTCGGCGAGTGCTCGACGACCTGCAAAGAGGGCGACACCTGCTGCTTTTGCGGAGCCGAGCGCTGCTTGAATGGGCAAATATGCTGCCTGGGCACGTTGACGGGAGCGACCTGCGTGGACCTGGACAACGACGGCGAACACTGCGGCGCTTGTGGCGTGGGCTGCGGCACTGGCGAGACCTGTTCCGGGGGCGCGTGTGCCTGCGGTGGAACCATCTCCACAGAAGGGGCCGCATGCACAATCGGCGACTACTGCTGTGATGGGACCTGCCTAGACGAAACGGTGTCATGTGAGTGCAGTGCTTCCAGCCCCTGCTCCGCAGTAGGGCACGATTGCTGCGGTGGAGCCTGCGTCAACATGAGCTTCGATCCGCTCAACTGCGGTTCGTGCGGGACACGCTGTTCCGACCTCGAGCGTTGTGTCACAGCGGCCTGCGAGTGCGCGGAGGGGCTGATTGACTGCGGTACGGGTTGCATCGACACCCAGGTGGATCCAGAAAACTGTGGCGCTTGTGCGGCGCCATGTGCTCCACAGGCGACCTGTCTCGGTGGGAGCTGCGCGCCGTGACCGATAGGACTTCGCGCGCTACTCGGCGCTGAGGTGGCTTGAAACGAGCCACCTCACGTCCCAACGCGCGAGCCCTACGCGCGATGAGCCGCAGGAACGGCGCAGAGAGTCCCATAGGGTTGAGAGTCCCGTTCGATGGCCCGCTTCTACCTCGCTACATTGGGCTGCCGCCTGAACGAAGCCGAGAACGCCTCTTGGGCGCGTGAGCTCGTTCAGATGGGTCACCAGCTCGTCGACACTCCAGACACCGCCCAGGTCTTGGTGCTCAATACCTGTGCCGTGACTCAGGAGGCCTCGCGCAAGAGCCGCCACCTCGCTCGTCGCCTCCACCGTTCGAACCCGACGGCGAAGCTCGTGCTCACAGGCTGCTTTGCGGCTCTGGAGCCGAAGCAGGTCGCTGAGCTCGAGGTCGACATGGTCGTCGGAAACCTTGACAAATCCTCACTCGTCGAGCGGCTCGTCAGCGAGCTCGGCTTGGAGACTATGCCGGAGCTGGCAAGCACTCCAGACGCCGTGCATCTGTTCGCGCAACGCCGCACGACACGGGCCTTCGTGAAAGTTCAAGACGGCTGCCGCAATCGCTGCACATACTGCATTGTCACCGTGGCTCGGGGCGCAGAACGCTCCCGGACCGTCGAGGACGTGCTGAACGAAATCAAGACCCTGGAGGACAGCGGCCACCAAGAGGTCGTACTGACCGGCGTACATTTGGGAGGCTACGGCCACGACCTCGGCACGAACCTCAGCACGTTGGTGCAGCGAGTGCTTCGGGAGACGAGCTTCCCGCGTTTGCGCCTGAGCTCCATCGAGCCGTGGACTCTTCCGGACGACTTCGCAGACCTCTGGAGCGACAGCCGGCTCTGTCCGCACCTGCATCTCCCCTTACAGTCAGGCTGCAACTCCGTGCTCAAGCGGATGGCGCGGCGATGCACGGTCGAGACCTTTCGCGAGACGGCGGCCCAACTCCGCGAACGCATCCCGGATTTGATGCTGACCACGGACCTCATCGTTGGCTTCCCTGGCGAGACCGACGCCGAGTTCGACACCTCGCTCGAGTTTCTCGAAGAGATGAGGTTCTCACACACCCACATCTTTGCGTTTTCGCCCCGGGAAGGGACTCGGGCAGCGACGATGAGCGAGCAGCTTGAGCGCTCGGTGAAGCGGGAACGCAGCCAACGGGCTCATGAAGTGGCCACACGGGTCAAGGAGGCCATCCTGAATGAATCTCTCGGCCGGCGCCGCTCCGTGCTCTGGGAGGGCCACCCCCATGAGCTCACCGCCGATCCCGAGCGGGTCGCCTGGTTTGGCTACAGTGATCACTACTTGCGAGTCGAGACTCACGCACCGCGCGGACTTGACCTGTGGAACGTGATCACCGACACGACCTTCTCGCAGCAGGTCGATGGTGAGCACTTGCTGGGGACCGAGCTCAACTGGAATCAACGAGGGACCCCGCGAACCGTTCTGGCGCCATTAATCTCGGAAGCATAGGGATCGTGGTCCTGTCTCTGGCCCTCTCAGGCTGCGACAAAAAAACCTCGAGTGACGAGAAGACGCCGGCGGAGCCGAGCCCGATCCCTTCGAGGAGACGAAGACCCGTGAAGAGCGGATGGTCTACCTCGAGCCTTTGCTTCTGTGAGTGTCGCCCAATGTCGCGCAGATGACTTTCCGTAAGCAGTGATGAGATGGGCGCCCTCTCCGACGACGTCGAAAGGAGTCAGTTTGCTGCGCTTCGATGGCCTTCTGGCGCGACCTTCACAATCCGCCAGAAAACAGGCATAAGTGCCGAATCGGTCTGTCAGGACCGTCCAGTCTCCGACCTTCGAAACGGGGGAGCGTCGGAGAGCGATCGCGAGCTAAAGGACGCGAGGTGGTTCGCTTCGAGCCGCCTCTGTACTGGGAAGCGAGCGAAATCCGATTGACCATCAAATGCTCAGCCGCAAGTCAGGGCACCACTCTGACTTGTACCCGACCCGACTCCAATCGAGCACGCGGCACATGTTGCCGCTCGGTCCACGGGACCCTCCGAGGAACACCTGGCACGCTCGCAGGTCGAGTCCTCGTGCAGCGCCACTGCAGCCCGCTCGCTTCTGTGAGCTCACCCAATGAGTCAGGATCCCTCGGGAGTCGCTTCCTGGGGGGAAGTCTTCGTCACCCGTTCGATGCTGGAGGAACCATGTCGAAAACAAGGACCAGAACGCTTTTCTCGCTGTTGCTCGTGATGTTGGCCACCTTGGCCCTCTTGTTCGCCGCCTGCGAAGCCAAGAAGGCTCCTGAGAAGGCCCCAGCAAAGGGCGAGAAGGCCGCGACTGCGGCGGAAGAAGTCGCTGCGACTCCTGATGTCGCCGCCGCGCCCGCAGAGGACGTCGCCGCTGCGCCCGCAGAGGACGTCGTCGCTGCGCCCGCAGAGGACGTCGCCGCCGCGCCCGCAGAGGACGTCGCCGCCGCGCCCGCAGAGGACGTCGCCGCTGCTCCGACTGAAGCCGACGCGGCCGCAGAGCCCATTGCAGCGGCTGACGTTGCCGGCGAACCCGTCGTCGACAAGCCCGTCGAGGACAAGCCTGTCGCTGACAAACCCGTCGAGGACAAGCCTGTCGCTGACAAACCCGTCGAGGACAAGCCTGTCGCTGACAAACCCGTCGAGGACAAACCCGCTGTCGACAAGCCCGCCGAAGCCGTGAAGATCGACAAGGGCAGCTCAATGATCACCCTCAAGAATGCCAAGGGCGACATCAAGTTCCCCCACCGCGACCATCAGGGCAACTACGCCTGCACGAAGTGCCACCACAAAGAAGCCCCCAAAACCCAGCCCCATGCCTGCAAAGAGTGCCATGGAAAGGCCGGAGCGCCTTCGATGAAGGACGCAGGACACGGGGCCTGCAAGGACTGTCACAAGAAAGAGGGAGCCCCCACTGGCTGTGGCGACTGCCACGGCAACTAGTTCGCTCTGAACGTCCATGAGGTGGGCTGGTGCGGGCAGAAAGCTGCCTGCACAAGCTCACTCCTGGTTTCGGCCCCTTTCGGCCCGGCCGAGCCACGCACGCTCCTCGGACGAATTGGTGTCATTCATGACGCCCAACCACTCATAGCAAAAAAACATGCAGCATACTCTAAGACAAAGACTGTCCCTGCTCACGCTCGCGCTCGTCCTCAGCCTGACCGCAGGCTGTTTCGGCAGCTTCGGCGCCACCTCGATGCTCTACCGTTGGAACAATGGGGTCTCCTCCAACAAGTTCGTCAAGACCCTCGTCCTCTGGGCAATGATCATCGTCCCAGTCTACGAGGTTCTCCTCGTCGGTGACTTCGTGGTCTTCAACACGATCGAGTTCTGGACCGGCAACCGGGTCTTCGCAGACGCCACCATCAAACAGCTCGAAGGTGGCAAGGTGCTCGTCGAGAATGGGCAAGACACCTACCTCATCGAACCGTTGGGCGAGCAGCGAGTGCGCATCGCCGTCAATGGTCTCGACCTAGGCATCGCCGCCGTAACCGAAGCCGGCGACCTCCTCTTCGTCAGCGCCGACGGCACGATGCAAGTGTTCACCCCCGAGTCCCTCGAGGCCATCAAGAGCAACGCGATGCTCGCCGCAACGCTGCCCACGATCTGAAACTCTTGGAGCTCGACAAGGCCTTTGCTACGGACCCCACACCCAACAGGTCACCGACAGCGCGAGCTCTAGGCTGAGCGCGCAGACGGTGGCTCGTGTGGGGGCATCCACGCTCAGGTGGCGGGCAATGACGCAGCTGACATCACAGCCACCGCTGCCCGGAGTGCACTCAGCCCCTGGAAACTGGGTCGTCAGCGTCGCTGCCCCATCCGCCGTCGTGCAGACGCTGAGCTCATCACAGTACGCGCCGACCACCGGAGGCCCGCCGATCCCGCCCCCAACCAACCGGCTCGTGTCGCAGACGCAGCTCGTGACACAGTCTGCCTCAGTGTCATAGAAAGAAGCGCAGTCCGCACCGCAGTCGCAGCCACTCACCATACGGCACTGTTGCCCATCCGGAGCCCAGCTCAACACGCCGCCACAGACTCCGTAGTCGGCGACGGCAGGGGCGCAGGACGGAGCGAGGGGATCGACCTCACCATCCACAGCGTCGAGCAGGTCGGTCACTTCGCTCTCGTCTGGCAAGTCGAGGCCATCGACCTGGTCGGCCATAGAGTCGCCCATCAGGTCCTCCGCAGCGTCCGAATGAACTGAGTCCTCAACGAGCTCTTGTGCAGTCGAGTCCTGGACGAGGTCTCGTGCGGTCGTGTCTTGCATGGCCGAGTCAGGTGCATCCGCCGAGCTGTCGGCGACTTGGTCGGCCTCGAGCGCTTGCCCTGAGCTCTGCTCATCGCAACTCGAGCCCAGAGCCACCAAAACGATCGCGAGATACGCAACACGGACGGTGTACTTCATTGCCGCCTCCTCTTGCGCACAGGGTAGCCGCGCTTCCTCGTCGGGTCCATTGGCGTTAGGGAGAGGCCTTCTTAGCAGTCAGCGCTTGTCCAAAACCTCTCGCACCACACGCAGCAAATCGAGGGCCTTGAAGGGCTTTCGCACGAATCGGTGCACCTCTTCGTCATGCTGCGAGAGCACGCGGTCCGAGTACCCAGAGATGAAGATGAGTGGGAGGTTCGGCCACCGTTGCTCAACGGCGTGAGCGAACTCCGCACCATTCATGACAGGCATCACGACGTCGGTGATGACCAGGTCGGGGCGCTGCTCCTCGATGGCGTTGAGGGCTTCGGCTCCCGACGCCGCCTCGCGAATCGTGTAGCCATAATGTCTGAACGACTTCGTGATGGCGTTGCGAACCATCTCCTCGTCGTCCACCAGGAGAATCGTCTCTCGACCAGCGAATGGGATGTGGGCCTCTTCCTCCACCCGGTCGTCGACGCCAACGTGGGTCCTTCTAAAATAGAGATCGAAGCGGGTTCCCCAATCGACTCGGGTGTCCACGTCAATGAAACCATGGTTCTGCTTGACCGCCCCAAACACGGTGGCCAGCCCAAGGCCCGTGCCCTTGCCTTTCTCCTTGGTGGTGAAGAACGGCTCGAAGATGCGCTCCACGACCTCCGGAGGCATGCCGCAGCCTTCGTCCGCGAAGCTCAAGACCACGAAGTCGCCGGGCTCTTGCTCAGGATGCCCAAACAGCGCTGCGACGTCGAGGGTCACGTTGCGGCAACGGATCGTAAAGACCCCCCCAGACGCCATCGCGTCTCTGGCGTTGGCCGCGAGGTTCATGATTACGGTTTCGAGCTGAGAGCGATCGACATAGATCGGCCACGCCTGCGGATCGATGTCGAAGTTGACCACGACCTCGGGACCGATGAGCCGTTGCAACATCGACGTCATCGACTCCAGCGCTTCGTACGGAA
>PFUG01000029.1 GCA_002789955.1 Deltaproteobacteria bacterium CG_4_9_14_3_um_filter_63_12
CTCGAGGCGATTTTCGAGGTGATGCGCCGACATCCCGATGTGCTGATCGTCTGGGACGCCATCTACGAACGCCTCGTTTACGATGGCTTCTGTCACGTCGAGCCGGGACAGGTTGCGCCCGATTTGGCCGCGAGGACTGTCATCACCAGCGGATTCTCGAAGACATACGCGATGACGGGGTGGCGGTTGGGGTACGCCATCGCGCCTACTGAGCTCATTGAGGCGCTGACCATCGTACAAGGCCACAGCACGAGCAACGCCACCACGTTCGCGCAGGTTGGCGGACTGGCGGCGCTCAGCTTGTCGGAAGAGACCACCGCCGACATGGTCGCGGTCTTCGACAAACGGCGCCTGCGCATGGTGGAGCTCCTCAACGCCATCGACGGCGTCGACTGCCTCAAGCCAATGGGCGCGTTCTACGTCTTCCCTGACATCCGAGCCTTCATTGGGCGTCATACTCCCAACGGCACACGCATCAACAGCGACGTCGACCTCGCCGAATACCTCCTCGAAGACGCAGGGGTCGCCGTGCTCCCCGGCAGTGTCTTCGGCGGGCCTGGGCATCTGAGGCTCTCTTTCGCGTTGGCCAACGAGGACATCGAGCGGGGGCTTCCACGGATGGCCGCGGCGCTGGCCAAGGTCGTTTAAGCCGAACACGACGAACAGAGGTGCAAGTCCAGTGATGCCGGCGTTCCGCCGAAAGTGGGAGACTCTGACCGGGTCAAAACCACCCCAGAAGGCGCGATGTACCCCCCGTTTTTTGCTGCGAGCGACATGTGGGTACACTCTGACACATGTAGGACATGTCGCCACATTGTCCGCCACCTGAATGATCGAATATTTCAACGCTCTTGAAAATGGAGGCTAGGATGGCCGCGAAGAAGAAGCTGACATTGTACTTTTCGGAAGACATGTTGAACGAGACCAAGCTCGAAGCCGAGCGACAGGACCGTTCCATCTCTTGGATTCTTCAGACGGCATGGAAACTGTCCCGCGGCGAGATCACGAACTATCCCGCCGTTGGTGACCTGTGGAAAGAGGCGATGGCCTCAGAGTAACGAGCAACGGATCTCCCGTGCGTCCGTAGCTCGCAGTGAGACCGTTCACCGGGGCTGGTGGAAGAATTTCGGCCTCACTTCGACAAGAGCCCACGCTGGCATGCCAGCGTGGGCTTTTGCGATCCGACGGCATGGCGTCAGCTCTGCATTTCCTTACGACGGCTCCAGAGCACGAAGGCGAGCGCGGCAGCCAGAAGGGTGCCCACCGCGCCGAGCAGCAGCCCCAGTCCACCTGAGCTCGGCTCGGTGCTGAGCTGGTTGTCGTAGAGTCCGGCCTCGAGTTGCTTTTGCGCTTGGGTCGCCCACTCGGTTCCTGGGTAGGCAGCGACGAGCAACTCGAGCGCCTTCTTCGCCTCCTCGAGGTCACCAGCGGCGCGTTGCGTTTGTGCGATGGCGAAGGCGTGATGCGCCTGCGCAATGACCAAGCCCTTTTGCAGCGCGTCCAACGCCTCTACGTCGGCTTCAGAGTTTTCGGCGAGGGCGTCGAGGGCGCCTTTGAACGCCTGCACCTGCCCGAGGACCTCCCCAAAGAGCGCGTCGACCTCCGCAGAAAAGTCGCCGATCCCGAAGAGCCCCCCCGTTTGCAGTGCCGCTCCGAGCTGGAGCCGTGCCTCGTCGAGCTGGGCGAGCCCTTGCTCGAATCCGGGCCGAACCGCTTGGTATCGGCTCGCGAGACGACGAATGGCCGCCTGACCTTCAGGAATCGCGCTGCGAATGGCTTGAATCTCTTCGACGGTGAGGCTCTCCTTACGGAGCAAGCGCTCGACGTCGCTCGCCGTCACCATCAGGCTCTTGCTCGAAGTGTCGACCTCCTTGAAGACCTCGTTCGCCTTCGAAATCACCTCGAGCGAGGACGGAATAAAGGCGAGCGACGGCTCCAGGTCTGCCATCAGGTCCAGCAGACCGAGGCCCTCGAGGTCCCGCAGCTGCGCGGCCTCCTCCAGGATAGGGCCGAGGGAATCGAGGGTTTCCCTCAGTTCCTGGAAGGTGTTCGCTGCATCACGGTAGGCGGCGATTCGGTCGAGGAACCCGTCTCGGTTCATCACCTCCTCGCGAAGCTTCTTGCACTCCGAGCTGAGCGCCTCCTCAGGGGTTTCGGTCGCCGACACGTCCGCCTCGAAACCCAAGAATGCCAATGCTAGGCATGCGATGGCCGTTGCGGCACCAGCGAGGACCATGCGGTGAGCGGGGCGATTGGGGGATGCACGCATTGTGGTCCTTTGGCAGCATCGAAAGCCCTGCATCGCCATCTCTGGCTGCGGGTTGTTGCACACGTCCTCTGCGCGCAACCCTCTGGGTTACACGACTCTTCGCCATCCCTGGCATCGAGTTCTTGTCCGTTTTTCTGCAGGTATAGGCTCGCTTAGCCGGGCGCTATTCCACAGACGGGGATTCCGCGAGCGGAGGGGCCAAGAGAGGGAGGTCTACGAGCGGCGATGTGGGGTCTTGGTCTCCCAATTTCTGACTGACGAATTCAACAGTGTAGGAGCAATCGCTCGAAAACCCACGCTCGCTGGCGACCAACAAGAAGATGGGTTGGTTGATCTGGTCCACGTCCAGGGCCGCAACCAGGCGCTCACCCTTCTCGAGTCCGGCGTCGTCCGTGAAGGAGAGCCGTCGTCCGGTCGAGTCCTGCAGCTCGAGGGTCAGGTCGGTCGTCGGCAGACCTGTGACATCGACGGTGATGGAGCGCAGGCCGGACATCCGGTCGAAGCGGTAAACATCGACGTCATCGGGGCGGCTCAGCATTCCGTTGGCCTTGCCACGTAGGAATGAGGAGGCGAGCCGCGTGTTCTCGTTGGGTTCGTGCTCCTCACCTGGCATGGGATTTCGTGAATCGATGGAGATGGAGTACCACTCGTCGGGTTTGGCCTTGGTCTTTTCGCCCTGTTTCCACATCTCCCGAACGACCAGATAGAGGGGCTCCTCACCGACGCGGAAGTTTGGGATCGTTTCGCCATAACCATCGCCTTGGGCGCTGTGGATCAGCAAACGCTCTCCATTGGCGTTGACGACCTCGACCACGAGGTCCAAACCCGGGACGCCACTGACCTGTACACTGAGCACCTGACCGGCCTCGACGCCTAGAACCCTGAAGAAATCGCGGTCCGCGCGGACGCCGGACGGGGGCTCTCCAATGGCGGCGAGGAGCGGGCGCCCAGACCTCAGGTCGTTGGCTGATTTCAGGGAATCGTTGGGCTCGGCTTCGGCCGAATGGTCGTAGAAATTCCCCATCACGACGCCCCAGATGACGGCCCAAACAGCACCGACGAGCAACGAGAACGTGAGGAGCACAAGACCGATGCGCCTAAAGCGCAGGCTCCACTCGAAGTGATCGAAGTCCTTCGAAGTGGCGAGGTTGGCGATGAGCGCATTGGAGAGTTTCGGGAGGAGTCGTCCTGGATCGCTGCTGTTCTCTTCAACCGGCTCGAGCTTGAGCTCGCTCGAGCTGCTCTGGTTACGTTCTTTGATGGCGTCCCGAAAGGCGGCGTCGAGCGCGCGGATGCTCTTGAAACGCTGTTCCGGTTGTTTGGCCAGCGCCGAGAAGAAGAACTGGTCGAGGAAGGCGAGCTCTGGCTTGATTGCGCCGATCCTGGGGATGGGATCGTCGAGGTGGCTGTTGAGGATGCGGATTGGGTTGTTCCCTGGGTAGGGTGGCCGCCCAGTCAGGGTCTTGAAGATCAGCGCGCCGGTCGAGTAGATGTCAGTGGCGACGGTCACTTCATGGCCTTCGATCTGTTCGGGGCTCATGTAGTGAGGGGTTCCGAGAATGAGGCCGTGTTTGGTTCCGACGATGCTTTCGTCAGAGCTGCGGGTTTTCAGCTTTGCGAGTCCGAAGTCGAGGACTTTGGCGATCTCCTCCTCATCCTGCGTCGAGGCGCAGATGAAGATGTTCTCGGGTTTGATGTCTCGGTGGATGATGTCCTGCTCGTGAGCTTCGGAGACCCCCTCGACGACCTGATGGATCAACCTGGCGGTCCGGGCCACGGTCAGGGTCGAATGATCGCCGAGCAGAGCGCCGAGGTCTTTCCCTTGCAGGTACTCCATCACGATGTAGAAGAGGCCGTCGGCACAACCGAAGTCGAAGACCTGAACGGAGTGTCGTCCGCGCATTCGACTGATGGCTCTGGCTTCACGGGTGAAGCGCCTGACCATGTTTTCGTCGCGCGAGAGGTCGCCATGAAGGAGCTTCATGGCCATGACCTTGCCCATCCGAACGTGTTCGACCTTGTAGACCGTACCCATGCCGCCGACCCCGAGCTTGGCGAGCAGCCGGTAGCGGTCGGCGACGACGGCGCCGATCAGGGGGTCGCGGGTCGGCAGACCGGTAAACCGACCAGAGAAGTCGGTGCCGCAAAACGGACAGAAGTTGAACGAGGGCTCACTGCCGACGTGGCACTTGGTGCACAGCTTTTGATCGACATCGATAGAGGCGACGTCGCCGGTCTGCAATTCCATTCCGGGCTGAGTTTCTCTGACCATCGGGCTCAACCTCTTGCGCGCTTTGCCTGAGAGCCGAGAGCCCTCCTAGCGCCGCGAACAGCGCCATCCTAGGCTCTCAACCGGTCATCGAGCACGGGCGTTCCCGTGTTCGCGGGCGAACCTTGCCGACTCAGGAGGCGCCTAACCGCCTATTATCCCGCTCCGACGATCATGAGGTAGGCGATTGCTCCGACGATCGCGCCGATGACCAGCAGCGCGGCGACCAGCATCCCTGCGGATTTCCGGTTCGCACTCTTGAACTCGCTGCCGATTTCCGGCTCACTCTTCGATGTGTCCAATGGGGTCTTTTGAGCCACCGGGGCGAGCCCATACCTCGACAGCGAAGCACCAAAAAAGGCGTGCTCGTCAGACTTGTCGCCGCTTACCGGGGATGGGTATTCCGGAGTCACATTGGGCGCGGCTTCGGATGTTGGAGGGGAGTCATCCATGATGACTTTGGCGACTTCCTCACTGAATGACACCGCTCCACCAGCCTGAGAGCGCAACACCGCCTCACCGCTCGTTGCAGGCTCGACCAGGTCCGCAGCCTTCGGTGTGGGTGAGGGCTCCGGCTTCTTGCTTGCACCGAGGATCGGCGGAGCCTTCCGGTCGCCGGACTTCGGCGAGACAATCTCCATCTGCATGGTGGCCGCGTCGACATCCACGATCGTCGGTCCGGACTCGTCTTCGCTCATGAGGAGATCGTCTAGGCCGTCGTCGAACTCGTCCTTCTCTTCTTCTGTCCCGGCTGAGGCGCCAATTTCAAGGTTCAACTCACCCCAACCGTCATCGCCCAAGTCGTCCAAGCCCAAGTCGTCCAACGTGTCCTTTGCGGCGGCCACGGGGACGGCAGGAGCCGATTTCGGGGGCATCCTGAACGAGAGACCCGACAGTGGTTTGGACCGCTGCGCAAAAGACTCTGCGGGAGGTTGGGGCGTGTCCGTGTCATCGGAGTCGTCAAAAGAGATGGGCGCCAGCTCCGCCGATTTCACCTTCGGCTCAGAGGGTCTCTTTGCGGGCTTGAGAACCTGCGAGGTCGGGAGCACAGGCGCAGAAGCTGCAGGCTTCGGGGCCGCCGCCGTCGGTGCGGGTGCCACCGTTGCCGCGGGTGCGGGCACAGGTGCCACTACTGCGGGCGCCACAGGCGCCGCCGGTGCAGGTGCGGAAGCTGCGAGCCGACTGGACTGCGCCAGCTTCTTCAGCTCCTCTCGGTCCAACGCTGCGACGCCAAAGAGAGTTTTCTTCGATCCCTGCTGTAGTTTGTTGCCGCAAAAGCCACAGAACAGGGCGTCGTCAGCTGTCTCGTTCTGACAGCCAGGGCAGACAATCATCGGGAGCTCCTGAGTTCATGGGATTCGGACGGGTTTCTCCCGAGGGCAGCGAGAGACGCTCGGACCGTGTGGTAAACCCACGAGCCCTCGGACCCCTTCCAATCACCGTCACCAAGTCGCGAGCAAAGCAGCATCCAAACCTCTAATAGTCGTAAGAGACGGCTCGCTCAGCCACGCGGAAACCAGCTTGTCGAGCGGCTTCCAGCTCATCGTTGGTGACGTCGTCGTTGTAGTGCATCAACACGATGTGCTCTGCCATCTCTCTCGGGATCGTCGCAAGCTCGACGTAGGCGGTATGGACACGGCCGGGGAATGCCGGACCAAAGAACACATCGTGGTAGAGCGTGACGACTCCTCTGTTGAGCAGCCACTCGATGCGGTCCTGGCTAAAGCGACAGTCCGAGGTGTAGCCCACGTTACCCTCGAGGATCAAACCGAAGGAGGGTTTGTTGGGAACGTGGGCGACCTCGAACAGCTCGACGTGCACGCCTTCGATCTCGGTGGGATCGTCGGCCCTCAGGAAGGTGATGTCAAAATAGTCGCCCAGCCCAACTTCTTGGGGTGAGCCGTCCTTCATCTGAACGGTCCCCATCGGGCCCCTGAGACAGTTCTCCCAGATGTCCTCTCCCTCGATCCCACTGCGGCTGGACAGAAGTTGTTCGGGTAGCCACAGCTTCACCCGTCGATTCAGCGTGAAGAAGTTGAAAAATCCCGTCTCTTCCAAGCCAAAGACGTGGTCGCCGTGTAGGTGTGTGAGCAAGACTCCTTCGAAGTCGGCGACGGACATCCCCAACTGGTGAAGCGCCTGCGGGGCGGTCGTTCCACAGTCGATGAGCCAGCCCCCAGAGCCTTCTCCGGCTTCGACCAACACGTTGTTGTTGTAGTTCACCGGCGCTTTTGACCAAGCCGTGCCGGTGCCGAGGAACTTAAGCCTCATTCTGCCCTCTATTGTTCGGCCCGCAAGGTCTGTCCCGTTGACCTCGAGGGGGACAGGTTGGAGCGGTGTTCTGCTTTTCGTAAGAACGATCCGCTCCCCGTCCAATCCCTCGTCTCCTTGATCCGTCGGCAACACGCGCCACCAAAGACTGCCACAGCACCGCGCCGCACCATGGTCATGACCAACCAGGACAACCAATGTGCGATTCTGCTCTGACAATGCATCTCCGTCCGCGGCAATATAGCCCAAAGACTAGGTTGAACAAAGTCGGCACACACAGCGCAATGCTTAATAAACCCGAGACGCGGTCCGAGGAGTGCCCCCACAGCGCAGAAGAACACCTCAAAAGACGCCTATACGCCGCGAAATGCGTGGAAGAGCAGCGCGAACAAGCTCCTCACGTCCAAGGGGGTGCGGAGACTCGCCCAATGGTGGTCCACCACCAACTCGATCACTCTCGCCGCTTCCAACACTGGCACAGCAGGAACCGTGCGGGCGAGCGAGAGGGCGGACTCCAGATGGCTGGGCTCCTTCGCGAGCCCTCGGCGCCAACACTCCACGGCGCGATTCGAATCGCCACGCCGCAGATGGTGTTCACCCTCGACATGGTCTCGCTCAACACCTGGCTCTAAGCTCTCCGGAAAATCGATGTCCTCCAACCCATCGCTCGAAAGGGACAGCTGGAAGGCAAAGCTCCACGCGCTCCCAGCGAGCGTCCCCTTTCGACCCGCCAACGACGCGGCCATGGCGCGCAACGAAGGCCTGAGCTCGAGCGCGGACCGGACGACCCGGGCGCACCGAGCCGGCTGCGCGCAGCCTCTCAACAGCACGTCGAGCGCGTCGGCAAAGCGCGCATCGTCACCCTGTCGCGCGCAAACCCAACCCAACAGCGCCCACCGAGCGCCGAGCTCCGAAGGGTCTTCCGCTTCGAGCAGCAAAGCCTCGAGCAGCGCTCTCGCCGTATCGAAACGTCCCATCTCCCACAGCAGAAAAACGACCGACTCTAGAGTCGCAAACGAGACGTCGCCACGGACGATTTGGGTCAGCCACTCCAGTGCACGCTCGGAATCTCCTCGTAGAAACCGGATCCGCGCAGCATGAACAACGGCGGCCTCCCCCGCGGTGCCGAGCTCCATCAGGACCGCCAGGACGCGCTCGGCGCGCTCGAGCTCACGCCGCTGGAACGCCAGCAGGAAGGTCCAAATGAGTCGCCGCCGCTGTGCAGCCCGCCACTCACGCTGGGGCGAGAACAAAGCCAGCGCGCTCTCCAGAGAGTCCGCTTCGATGCTGTCCATGATCGCCCAGTGGGAGCGTTCCAGCTCGCTCAGCGTCGCTTGCTCCTGCGCAAACCCCGCGCCTTCCCGAATACGGTCAGCGGTCGTGACCATCAGGAGAACCGTGGACGCGGTCTCGACTCCATCGAGCAACGAACCAGAGGCGAGCTCCTCGATCAGCGACTCCGCCAGCGTGTCCTCGCCGATGAGCAAGGAGGCCGCGGCGAGCACAGCGGCGAGCTGCGAACGAAGGGCTTGCGTCGGTGCGCTCGCCTCGACCAGCAGCGCCGCCGCCGAACCGAGGTGCCCCGCCGCGATGAGCTGCAAAGCGAGCTCGACCCGACACCGGCTGGCTTCGGGGTTGGGCCGCTCGACGTTGCCTTCGAACGGCGCAGGGGCTCCATCGGGCCAACCGCCTCGCCGTCGTTCGGCGAGCTGCAGCGCACGTCGCCGCAGCTCGAGGCTCTCCTCGATGCAGCCTTGGGCGAGCTTCAGCTCGGCCTGCAGCGTGAGACGATCGGCGGTGTCCCCACCGACCGCGAAGAGGGCGGCGAGTCGAGTCGAGGCCTCTTCGAGCTCACCTCGCCGTAACAGCGCCTCGGCTAAACAGGTCTGCAGAACGCGGTCCTCTGGGAAACGCCACAACCCCTCGCGCGCCGCAAACTCGGCCTCTTCCGGTCGTCGGAGCGCCAGCAACGCCAAATTGTTGGCGCGGTGGGCGGCGAGACTGTAAGGGTCCAGGGCCAACGCCGCGGTGGCCGCCTCGACCGCCAGTTGGGGGTCGGGTTGGACGACAGACTCGAAGACTCGACTCAGGGCACAGTCCACGTGCAGCGACTGGTACGTGCGCAGCGCTTCTAGAGCCCTGCCAGCGGGACCCTCGGCCGCATCGAGTCCGACTCGGAGTGACAGCTCGACCAAGAAAATCACCGCGTCGAGATAGTCGGGATCGAGGCCGAAGGCCAACTCCAGCAAGGTCTTTTGCTGAGCGAAATGAGGCAGACCTGGCGCCGCGATGGAGAGCGCCAGGCCGTAATGGCGCAGCGCTTCGAGGGAGACCGTGCCCAAGGTGTTGGCGCGCTCCACTTCGCGGACCGAAGGCTCGTGGCCCGTGATGGCCTCTAGGGCGGCGCATCCAGCGCTGAGCAGCGCCCGCAGTTCGTCGACCTCGGCGCTGTCGTGCCAGTGAAAGGCGAGCCGGCCGGCGAGGTCGACCAACCAGAGGTCGAGCGAGCACTCTCGCTCGTCGCTGCGAAACTCGCCGAAGAACACGCCGTCGAGCTCCAATTTCGCGATCAAGGCCGGGGAGACCTCGGTCGCCAAGCGACGGGTGTAGAGGTAGCTCGCGCCGGTCTGTTGGTCGAGCAAGGGGTCGACGACCTCAACGTCGACGGCGCCGGTGACTCGCAGCCGACGGGCGAGCTCGATGGCCAGAGGGCGTCCGAGCGTGTGGTCGCTGCTGCGAGCACTCGACTCAATGCCCAGAGGAAGAACGACGAATCTCAACATGTCTTCGAGATCTCTGCGGCTACTTCGAGATGTGGTCGATCAACAGCTTGCCGTCGACCCAGTTCGTCGTCATGAGCCGCACCATGAGCTTCCCGTTGCTGTCCATCGCCCGGATGGAGCCGTAGTACCCCTCCTCTCTCGACACCCAGAGCAAGTCGCCCGTCAGAGTGGCGAAGGCGTACCAGCGATCGGCGGGCTCGTTGTCGTTGCGGGTGTGGACGATGACGGTCTCGGCGTCGACGTAAGAGAGGCTGTCGACGTAGCTGCGAGTCGGGACGATGGTGGTCCATTGTCGGCGCTGGGCGCTGAGATCATGAAAATTGAGCCGCAAGACGTTCTTGAGCAGCACTCCCTCGCTGGACGGTTCTTGGACGAGCGCGTAGCGCCCGGCGAGATAGAGCCGCTGCGCGTAGTAGGTGGTGTAGTCGTTGGGGTCGATGCGGATCTCTTTGTCCCAGACTTGCTCGCCGCTCAGCGTCGACCAGGCCTTGAGCTCTACCTTGTCGTAGTTCTTCAGGGTCTGGCCGACGAAGTCGCTCTGCGAGTAGCTGGGCATGGAGGCTCCGATGTAACGGGTCGGCCCTAGGGTCATCATCTCGACGTCGTAGCGAATAGGGTTGCGGAAGACCTCGCGCGGCGCGCCCCCGGCCTCGAGATCCAGCACGACCACGGCGATCTCCCCCATGGAGGAGGACGGCTCGGCGGTCGCTACGATCTGCTTGCCGTCGTTGGTGAGCCAGGCCTCTTGGATGCTGAGGTAGCCCGAGATGGTGTACTCCTCGACCTTGGAGCCATCGGAGATCGAATAGCTGGTGATGGTGTTCGACAGGTCGGAGGTGATGATCGCCGCGCTCTGGGCTCCTACGTAACGGATGGGCGACATCTGGCTGTCGATGGTCCAGTTCACCGTCCCATCGGCTTTCGACAGCCCCATAATGCCGTAGTCCAAACGCAGCAAGATGATGCTGTCGAGCACGCTGAGATCGGCGTAGTAGGAGTTCGCCAAGGAGCCCGGCAACGAGAACTCGCTGCGCCAGAGCTCCTCGCCGGTGGCGGCCTCGAAGGCCACGAGGATCCGATCGCCGACGGACATCATGGTCGGATCGTTGGGCTGGCCCACGGCGTAGACCACATTGGGGCCCACGGCGGCCGAGAGCCAGGTGGCGTCTGTGGAGAGGGCCACTTCGATGGGAGCGCCGCCGCGAGAGGTCGCGGCGAGGTCCGCGTCTTTGTCTCGGTTTGCCGTATTGGGACCGCAAGAAACGAGCGCGAACGCCAGCCACGCGACGAGCACGAAAGAGGCGCGCGCACCAGTATTCGAGGCGAAAGTGAAGGCCGTTCTCATGGGTTCTCCTACATACACAGGCGCCGAGAAAACTATAGCAGCTGACCTTGCTTCACAAGGGAGCCACGGACCCCAGAGCCCACTTCTTGGCGCAGCGACCTTGACCGTATGCGCCGGGTGTTCCATTGCTCAAGGCGCGGCTGGAGTCCGCGGAAACCCGTAGCCCGAGTCTTTGCGATGCAATCTCTGAATTCCCTCGCCTTCAGATTCCTGACGACCCTCTTTGCGCTGAGCCTGGTCTCAGCCCTCTCGGGCTGTAAGGCCAGCCACGAAGACCTCGCCGACTTCTGCACAGAGCTCTCTGAGCTCTCCAAGGAGCCAGGTGAATGCTCGGCGTTCGCCAAACAGCTCCAATCGCTGACCGACGACAACCGAGAGCTGCTGCAGTCGCTCCCGACGCTCGATCCTCCGGAAGACGAAAGGGAGGAATGGCGAGCGGCTATGGCGACCTGCTACGAGTCGACCATCGCCATCTCCACGGGCCCGTGCGGCGAGTTCGCTGAGGTGGAAGACGCCCTCGAGGCTTTCGGGCGCTGAGATTAGGACTTGGTGTGCTTGTCGATGAGCCGTCCGAGCCCAGGCAAGGCCAGCTTCACGTGCTCTTCGGCCCGCGGCCGCAGCTTTTCGTAGGTCTTTTGGATGACCTTGTGCTTGGTGTTTTTGGAGCGCTTGTCCGTGACGCTCAAAAGGGCTTGCGTCGCGGCCTCGTCTTTGGCCACGAGGGTGACGTCAAAGCCTTTCGAGGTGTCGCCCTCGCGATACGCCTTGTGGAGGGGCTCGATGGCGTCGACGAATTCTGGGAGCAGTCCTTCGAGCACTTCGTGAATCATCCGGCCCTTGTTGAGCCTTTTGACGACCGCGTAGCCGCTCTTGACCAGGGTTCCGCTGAAGCCCTTCTTCGATTGCACCTCCTCGGCGATCAACAGCGCGGCGTCGTTGATGACGATCGGGCTTCGTTTCGGGTCTTTCAGTACGTCGGTCAGCGAAATGATAGTTCCCATCTTCTCCTCGTCGTTTTTCACCGTCCGCACGGCGCCCCGCACCCTACTCCATGCGGCCAGACCCCGCTAGTGTTGGTTCGAGAGTCGCCAGCACACCGTTTGCGTCGTGTTGGCGTCGCCACCTCGCACCCCCCCGTTCAGCGGGAACAAGGTCGATATGAGCACCAGGGAGCAGCATGAACTTTTGGCGCGAACCCACCAGGAACTCGCTCAGTCCGAGGACCCCGCTCGACAGGTAGGGTGGCGCTGCCAAGCCAGTCAACGCCTGCGTTTTGCAGTGTGCGCCGAGTCAGTTGACCTGCGCCAGGTCGAATCGGTGCTCGACGTCGGGTGTGGTCTCGGCGACCTGGCGCCGTTCCTTCGCGCTCGCGGGTTCAAGGGGCGCTACCTCGGGATCGACGTGCTGCCAGCGATGGTGAGAGGTGCACAGGACCGCCACCCAGACGAACAATTCCGGGCAACCGACGTGGTCGAGCTGGTGGGCAACTCCGAGGTCTTCGACCTGACCGTGATCTGTGGCTCCTTCAACCTGATGGCCGGCCGGCGACTCGAGACTTTCCGGGCCCAGCTCGACGCCGCTTGGTTCTTGACCCAAGGGACGCTCGTGCTGGTCGTCGTGGACCGACGCTGGCCGCGGGCGAGCATGGACCCCGACCTATTGAGCTTCGACCTCAAGAGCTTGGGTGCGGAGTGTCGGCGGCTCTCGCCGGTGTTCTCGCTGCGTTGTGGCTTCCTGCCCAGCGACATCGCCGCCACGGTGCATCGTGGGGCGACGCCGACGGTGCACCGCCTGGTCGAGAGCGGCGCCATCGATGAGGTCGAGGCGGCGACCCTTTGCATGGAGATGTCTTTGGCGGGGCCAGCGCTTGGTTTCCTAGCATCGGTCCCCGAGTCTCGGCGCGATACGGTCTACTGGTTGCGTCGAGGACAGGCTCAGCGGGCGCTCGGCAACGACGGGGCAGCACTGCAGTTCCTGCGCGAGGCGCTGAGCGCAGATCCCCACAACACCGAGGCCAGCCTGGAATTGGAGGCGCTGGGTGAAGTTGAGGGAAAGTAAGGGCTTGCGAGATGCGCTTGGCGGACCTACCGTGTCTGCAAACCCGACCGATGTGCGATGTGATGGGCCGGAGAGACGGAAGTGGCGATGAACGATTTGGCCGTGAGTGATATGAAGAAAGTCTGCATCAACGAGGAAAACTGCAAGGACTGCGGGCTCTGCATTCGCATTTGCAGAGAGGGCGCTTTAACGCGCATGAACTACACGAACGTCGTGGGGTTTCGGCCAGTGGGTTGGTCCGGAGACTGCTCGCTGTGTGCGAAATGCGTCGTGGTCTGCCTCGATTTCGCCATCTCGATCAAGTGACCCAAAGACGTGGGTGCTGACGCCCTTCGTTGACACTTCCGAAGTGCGTTCGATACCATGAGACGGTGTCTTTGCGTCGTCGGTTGTCTCCGTGACGACGCCAACTCCTCTGCAGTCGGGTCGTTGGATATGACGGGAAGCATCGAGCGAAACATGAGCCCGTGGTGGAGCCGCAGCAAGGGCACGCTCTGCGCCTTGGCGGTGTTGGTCAGCTTGGCGGCCTCTTGCCAAGAGGACCGGCCGGAGCCGACCGATCCCGAAGGCGCCTACCGTCTGTTCATGGAGGCCATCGAGGCCAAGGACGAGGACGCGGTCTGGGAGTACTTGGATCAAGGGACCAAGGACCTCTTCGCCGAGCAGTACAAGGCCCTGGTCCGCATCGACCGCATCATCGAGGCCTACTTCGATCCATCCGAACACCGCTACATGAGGGAGCGCACGGGCGCCTACCTTCTGGAGACCGAACACATCGACAGCGCCAAAGCGCTCTACCAGTTCATCTTCGACGTCGATGACATCGTCTTCGAGGAAGATCACGAGGTCGGCGCCACCATCGACGAATTCAACTACTCGGACGAAGAAGAGACCGTCGCGATGATCCTGACCCGCGGGGGCCAATCGTTCGTCATGGTCTGCCAGAGCCGCGCGAATGACTTGCCCTGCGACAACAAGGTCAAGGAGGAAGACAAAATTTGGCGTACGGTGAGCTTGCGCAACATGTTCGAAGACGCGGTTGCGCCCATCAAGAACAGCGAGAGCGCCCTGAAGGACTTCGCGAAGGAGAACCTCATGGACGAGCGCCAACGCAGAATCGAAGTCGTTCAGTACTTCCAAGAACGCCTCAAGGGCGCACCCGCACAAGCGTCCACTCCGGCGCCACCGGCCGAGACAGAAGAAGCTCCGGCGCCGAGCGATTCCCCCGAGGCTCAGCGGCTCGAGGTCGGGGCCCCTTGAAGATTCACAGGACGCTCGCGGTTGAGCTCGCCCACTTCGCGCGCCGAATCTTGCGGACGAATACTCCCAAGTTTGGTCGTCTGCTGTTGGCCTGTATGGTTGCCGCGGTCGCCCTCTCCGGTTCCGTCGCGGCCTTTGCTCAAGACACTCAACTGGCTACAGCGAAGCTCGACTTGCCAGAGAAGTGGACCCTCGAGATGGGACCCCACTTCGAATTCTCGAACATGCCCACAGCGACGGCCGTAGCCATCGCTCGAGACCCGCGAGTCACGGTGTATTTTGTGGTGATCGACCCATTCGGCATCGACAATACACCTTTCGATCTCATGGATATCCTTAGTCCGACGCTCCTGGACCTGCTCTCTCTAACTGGAGCCGACGCCGGCAAAATGAGAGTGCGGAAATCCGAATGCGAGATGGCAGGCACGACACAACCTGGCCTGCTGGTCATCTACCCAGATGGCGATGAGGCTCGCCTCGTCTCTGGGATGGCCTGTGGCCTCGCCGAGCCCACTCGCTGGGCCGCAGCGTTCGTCGTCGTGGAGGCTGGGTACGACCGACCTCTGTTGCTCAAAAAAAGTCTGGACGAGGCGAACTCCCTGCTGGCGTCGTTTCGATTCTCCCCCTAGACCCGAGACCCCAAATGTCCGAAGAGAGAAGCGCAGGGGCCGAGCCCGTTGGTGTCGGCCGTTCCTGTGGAAAAGTCCTGCTCATGGGGGAGCACGCGGTGGTCTACGGCCATCCGGCGATCGCGGTGGGGCTCGACGACGGGGCACATGCCAAGGCTCGTTGGTCTTCCGGAAGGAGCAGTGAGCTGGCGGTCGCGAGCTGGGGACTGGCCGTTGAGGCCGACGGCGAGGACCTGCTGAGCCAAGCCCTGGCTTCGATTCTCGAACGTCTCGCGGTGCGACGGTCGCTCTCTGTCGAGCTCGAGGTGCACCTGCCCGTCGGTGTCGGGTTAGGTTCGAGCGCCGCTATCGGCGTCGCGGCCGTACGGGCCATTGACGACCTAACCAGGGAGCGGCGCAGCGAAGCCGAGCTCGGCGCCGCATATCAGGCTTGGGAAGCGGTATTTCACGGCAACCCCAGCGGCATCGACCACACCGCTGCGGCCCGCGGTGGCACTTTCGTCTATCGCCGACGCCCTGAAGGGGCGCTGATCGAGGCCATCGCGCCCGAGCGCGGAGCAAGGCTCGTCATGGTGGTGGCCGCGCCAGGAGCGTCGACCAAGACCATGGTCGACGGCGTGCGCCAGCGCGTTCAAACCGAGCCACAAGCAGCCAAGGACCTGGCCAGCATCGGTGCGCTCGTCGAGGAGACGCTGCCTTTCGTCGCCGCCGGCGATTGGGCCCGAGTCGGAGAGGCCATGAACACCAATCACGCTCTTCTGAGGGCGCTCGGTGTGTCCTGCCCAGCGCTCGATGCGGCGGTCGATGTCGCCCGCTCCGCGGGCGCATTGGGGGCCAAACTGACGGGGTCCGGCGGTGGCGGTTGTGTGGTCTGCCTCACGCACCAAGGAGACGAGCACCTGGAGCGTGTCCTCAACGCACGATTCGAGGGAGTGTTGTGCAGAACCCTGAACTAAACCGACACGTTGTGGCCAGCGCTCACGCCAATATCGCGTTGGTGAAGTACTGGGGTAAACGCGACAAGAAGCTCAACCTCCCCTGTGCAGGGAGTTTGTCGCTGACACTGAGCCCCCTGACGACCAGGACCGAGCTGGCTTTCCGAGCGGTCGGACTCGACGACCTCGTTGAGATCGACGGCACCGAAGCCGACGCCCGAGCCCGACAGCGAGTGTTGGCGTTGGTCGAACGCGTAGCTCCGGCCCCCCGTCCGCCCGTCCACATCCGTTCGGTCAATGACTTTCCAACCGCCGCTGGCCTCGCCTCGAGCGCCTCGGCCTTCGCAGCGCTGAGCGTCGGTTGCGATCGGCTCTTCGAGTTGAACTCCGACGTCGCGCACCTGAGCGTGCTGGCGCGTTTGGGTTCGGGCTCAGCGGCCCGCAGCCTCTTCGGCGGATTCGCCGAAATGAAGCCCGGCTCGGCCAGCGACGGCAGCGATGCACATGCCGTCGCCCTCTTTCCCAAAGACCACTGGCCGCTGTCGGTCGTCATCGCTGTGGTCGATGCTGGACCGAAGCCCGTAGGCTCGACCGACGGGATGGAGCACACACGGCTGACGAGCCCGTATTTCGCCGCCTGGGTCGACACAGTGGCCGCTGACCTCGAGGCCGCCAAGTCGGCGCTCCGTGACCGCGATTTCAAAGCCCTGGGACAAGTCGCCGAACGCAGCTGCCTGCAAATGCATGCCTCTGCTATGGCCGCCGACCCGGGAGTGCTCTACTTCCGTGGGGTCACGCTCGACTTGATCGCTCAGGTGCGCCGGTGGCGCGCTGCCGGTTGGCCAGTATTCTTCACGGTCGACGCTGGGCCAAACGTCAAAGTCTTCTGTCCAGCCGAATCGACCGCAACGGTCGAGACCGCCTTGCAAGCCCTTCCGGGCGTCCAGCGGACGATACGCTGTGTGCCAGGCAGCGGCGCCGTCGCCCAGTGGGCCGAAGGCTCCTTACCCGGCAATAACCCAACTTTTGTTTGAATCCTTCGATCGCCCTCAGCGGTTCGAGAGACGCCCCCCATGACCTCCGACGAGATGCGAGGACTCCACGTCAGCGCGCCGGGAAAGCTCATCCTGATGGGCGAGTACTGTGTTCTGGAAGGAGCGCCGGCGCTGGTCAGCGCTGTGGACCGACGCCTCCGCGTCTCGTCGCTGCCAGGCAAGGGTTTCGGCACTCTTCACTACCACCTCGATCTGCCGAGCCGGTGCGAGCTGGACCTAGACCTCTCGGACCCGCAAGAGCTCGAGCGCCAGTCTCCTTTCCTGCATGCTGTGCTCGCGACGGCCGCTGGAGGCGCGTGGGGTCGTCTCGAGCAGCTCGGGGGCGAAACGATCGTCTGCGAGAGCGCCGACTTTTATGACCACAGTTCGCAGGGACTCGCGGTGGGCACGAAGCTGGGCCTTGGTTCGAGCGCCGCGTCCTGCGTGGCCTTGATGGCCATCATTCGGCACAGACTTGGCGAGGTCGACGACAGCCGTTCGCTCTTCGAGCTCTCATTGAAGGCCCATCGTGACTTCCAGCTCGGGCGAGGGAGCGGGGCAGACGTCGCGGCAGCAACCTACGGTGGATTGCTCGCCTACCGACTCGACGGCTGGGAGAAGCCCGCTGTCGAACCGCTGCACTGGCCAAGCGAGCTTCACTGGGCGGCGTATTGGCTCGGTGAACCCGCCAACACGCGTTCCTTTCTGAAGTCCTACGAGGCACTGAGGTCGAAGGACCAGGCTCGCGGCGAGGCGTTGATGGGGGCGTTGACGGCGGCCTCGGTCCAAGCCTACGACTCGATTCGTGATGGCGACGCAGGCCGTTTCCTGGAGGCGGTGCGGCACGCCGAGGCCGGGCTCGAGGCCCTCGGGCAGGCCATTGCTGCGCCGATTGTCACCCCTGCGCACCGTGAGCTTTCGCAAGTCGCTGCTCGAGCCGGCGCCGCGGCGAAGCCTAGCGGAGCAGGGGGGGGGGACTTTTCTCTGGTGTTCGCCCATTCCGCAGACACGCTGCGCAACGTTGCGCAGTCGTTGCCTCGCTCTGTGCGGGCGTTCGAGTTTCGAGCAGAGTCATCAGGCATGCAGTTCTTCTCCTCACCATCAGACATCCCTGTCGGCCGCTGAGCGAGTGTACTTGTCGCTGTTATCCCACGCCGTCGACCGACTTCGAATCGGCAAGTCTATGCGTTCTGACCCACAAATGGGCTCCTACCAGCGGGACTTCAGCAAGTTCCGAGGGCTCGTGCTCATCGTCTGGACCGGGCTCCTGGCGCTGTCTGCTACGTTCTATCTTTGGCAGACCCGCAACGAGGTTCTCGAGCGTGCGATGAGCGACGCCATCTCAACGGTGACCGGCGATGTGGGGTATCGCCGTTGGATCACCAAGCAGCGTGGAGTCTACGTCCTGGTCTCGGAACTAACGCGGCCAAACCCGCTTCTGGCCGCCGAGCCCGTCAGAGACGTCGAGACCCCGTCTGGCAAGAGACTCACCATGCTCAGCCCCGACCAGATCACTCGCGAGGTCCACGAGTTGGGGACGCAGGCTCATGACATTCGCATTGTCAGCCTCGAGCCGCTCAGTGAAGAAGGAGTTCCGGATGATTGGGAGAGCAAGGCTCTGAAGTCCATCTCGAACGTTCCGGCGCGGTACACCGAAGTGGTTGAGGTTGACGGCCAAGAGTCGCTCCGACTGCTCTCTCCACTACTCGTCGAGCCGGAGTGTTTGAGCTGCCACGTCGAACGAAACCATGAGGTTGGAGACGTGCGTGGCGGCATTTCAACGTCGTTCCCCCTCGCTCCTTATTGGTTGGAAGAGCGACCGCTGATGATCTCGACTCTTGCCGCACACCTCGTGCTCTGGTTCGTGGGGGTGTTCGGTGTGCTCATGGCATCCCAAACGCTCAAACGCCGGGCCGGTGAGAAGGACCAAGCGGTGCGACAACGTGAGGAGAGTGAGGCCTTCCTCCAGAGTGTGATCGACTGCACTCCAGACCCCCTAATGGTGTTGGAGCGCGACGGGAGGCTGGCGTTGGCCAACGCGGCTGCCCGGGCGAAGTCCAGACAAGGGGCGTCCGCCGCATATTGCTTCGAGATCCTCCACTCCCGTACGTCGATGTGCGCAGGTGACGAGCATCCGTGTCCAATGAATCGCGTTTTTCTCGAGAAGGTCCCCGCCCGCGTCGAACACATTCACTACGACGAGGACGGTTTGGAGTACCCTGTCGAGGTCGTCGCGGCGCCGATCTTCGACGCGGCAGGGAACGTCAAGCAGGTCGTCGAGTCTTGTCGGGACATCCGCGAGCGCAAGCAGAACGAGGAGGCGCGGCATGTGATGCAGGAGCGCATGCTCGAGGCGCAGAAGCTCGAGAGCCTCGGTGTCCTCGCCGGGGGCATCGCCCACGACTTCAACAACATTTTGGTGGCGATCCTCGGCAACGCCGAGATCGCTCTGATCGACGTGACCGAGACCGCCTCCACACGCGGGAATCTGCGGGACATCAAGTCCGCAGCGAAACGGGCGGCCGACCTGTGCAGCCAACTGCTCGCCTACTCTGGGAAGGGCAAATTCGTCGTCGATCTCGTCGATCTGAGCGCTCTGATCGAAGAGATGAAGGGTTTCCTCGAGATGTCGGTCGGCAAAAAGATCCCTCTTCGCTTCGAGCTCTTCGAAGGACTCGCCTCAGTCGAAGCGGATCCGACACAAATGCGCCAGATCATCATGAACCTGGTGATCAATGCTGCCGAAGCGCAAGAGAGCAAGCGCAGCCCCGTCACGGTCCGGACCTCCATGGTGCACTACGACGCCGACGCGCTCGAGGGTTGGCAAATCAACGAAGTGTCGGGCCAGAAGGAATTCGTCCTGCTGGAGGTCCAAGACGAAGGGGTGGGTATGAACCCCGAGACCCTGAAGAGAGTCTTCGAGCCCTTCTTCACGACCAAATTCACAGGGCGTGGGCTGGGTATGGCGGCAGTCTTGGGGATTGTTCGGGGGCACGGAGGGGCCATCCAGATCGACAGCGAGCAAGGGAAGGGCACCACCATCCGGGTCTTGTTGCCAGCCTGCGAAGCCCCTGAGCGAAAAGCCGCAAAGCCGCAAAGCCGCCTCGAGCCCGTGGTCAAAAGAGCGGGCACTGTGCTGTTGGTCGACGACGAGGCCGACGTACTCCGAATGGTCACCACCCTGCTCAAACGCCTTGGCTTCGACGTCGTCACCGCGACCGATGGCAACGAAGCCATAGAGGTCTTCCGTGCGCACAGGGGAGACATCGTTACGATCGTGCTCGATCTCACCATGCCGAACACCGATGGAGTCCAATGCCTGGAGTCGCTGCGAAAGATCGACACCACCGTGCCGGTGATCATCTCGAGCGGCTACTCCGCCCAAGAGATCTACAGCCAATTCAAGGAGTCCGACGTCGCAGATTTCATCCAGAAGCCTTTCGGCATGGAGAGGTTGAGCGAGGCGTTGGCACAGGCGCTCGGCAAACGACCTGTCTGAAGGGTTGCACGGTTTTGGCGCACCACCCTTTGGGTTTGCGAGACTCTCGCTATCTTGGGCGGCGAGTCGTGTGCGGGGGGACTACTTGATTGGGTTGATCTTCGTGCTGAAGGGGTAGCTGTCGATACACCAGGTGGCACCATCGACGACGGGCGTCGAGAGGTAGTCGGAGTCGATGGTGACCTCCTCCAACTTCAGGTTGGTCAAAGTCCCCTTGAACAAGGAGCCGTCCGTCGACCCCATAGTCGTGACCGTCAGCGTGCCAGCGGTGGCGTAGAACACCTTTGTGGAGACGTAGATCAGGACGCAGGTCGTGCAGGTCTGGTAGTTCTGGTCGGCGGGGTCAGCGTCCAGCTCGACGGTCCCTGGTCCGCTCAAGGTCTCTGGAGTCGCTCCGTAGTAGAGTTGGATCGAGAGCGTATCGAGGGGAGCGATGGTGTCGGAGTTGCCGGAATACTGAACGATCGTGCCCCAGGTTGCTGTCGCCTTCTCTTCGATCGCAGTGTAGCCACTCGCCGTACAGCCCTCGGTCTGGTCTGGGGTGTCAGTCGTGCTGTCGGTTGTCGTCACATCGGAGGTCGTGACGTCTGGCGTCGTTGCGACGTCGTCGATGACCTCCGGGGGCGTGTCCAACTCAACCGTCGTGTCATTTGCCGTCACGTCGACGGCGACGTCTGTGGGCTGAGTCTCTTTGCCCCCATCATCGCAGGCGCTCGCACACGCGGCGAGCGACACACACACCAGCAAACTGACCAATTGGTTTGGTCTCAAGACACTCTCCGTTGTGGAAGGGCTGCCGAACTGTCTCCTCGAGTGCTTCGAAGCGCAACAAGGCGGTGACAGGGAGCTCGAGCGCGCCCCGCAAACCCCAAGGCACTTCCTATACCTGCCTCTGGCAGTCGAGGGAAATGACATTTTGATCAAACGTTCCCTGTCCTTCACACAGTGAGCGGCAGCACCTTAGGGTTCGGGCGAATGATGACCCGTTCAGGAAAACTATTCTGCAAGCCAACGGGAGCCTGATGCGGTCAGGTTCTGTACGTTGAACAGACCGCGCGCTCGAGGTCAATATTGAATGGAACCCACCCAACAATCATGGTAAACGGAGGGCTAATTCGCCGAGCCATGAACAGCCCGCATGAATCCGTAAGGTTCATTCGGCGAAAGGTGCCGTTCAGTGGCCGCGAAAGATTCCTCTGAACTCCCACGTTCTTTTCAAGGTGCAGGTCTACCGATGAAACGTCTTCCGCTTCGCTCACCAGCATTCGCGATCATGGTGTTGTTGCTCACTGCAAGCACCGCACACGCCAACATTCTCCGCTACACGACTACGGTCGAGGGCGGACTCGCGGTCACAGGCAACACCCTGGGCTTGAGCAAGGAGACCAACGTCAACGGGCCCGGTCTGCAAGACTCCATCGGGACGTTCTGCTCCACCGAAGCGGGCTCCATCGACAATGTCCCGGTGTCCACCGGGGCGGCGTGGCCGGCGTACACGACCGCGGATTGGCACGTCAACGGCTCGACAGGAGCCTTGGCGCTCCCGGCAGACGCCCATGTGCTCTACGCCGAGCTCATCTGGGGCGGAAGCTTCGCCTACGGCTCGGAGAATGTGAAGGCCCTCATCGACAGCAGCGTCGAGCTCGGCTTCCAGGACGGGACGGCCCGCTTCGTCGCCCCCGATCCTCTCACCGCCATCACCGAAGACATCTCCCGGCAGCCCACCGCCTTCGACATCCGCTACTACATGCGCTCTGCGGACGTCACCTCTTTTGTCCAGGCCAGAGGAGCTGGAACTTATGAAGTTCACGGCGTGCCTGCGACCCAAGACACCTTCATCAACTCGCTCAACGCTGCGGGCTGGACGTTGATCGTGGCGTACGAGGAGAACTCGATGACCACGCGCAACCTCTCGATCTTCGTTGGTGGAGCCTTCGTCGATGAGAACAGCGAAGAGGACTACTTCTTCACCGGCTTCTGCTCGCCGCCCACCGGATTCGTCGATGGACGTGTCGTTGTCAGCGCTATGGAAGGCGACGCGGACCTCGTCGGCGACCAGCTGCTCATCGAAGACAGTGTCGGCACTTTCCAAAACCTCTCGGGAACGAACAACCCCCAAGACAACTTCTTTGCCTCGCAGCTCAACGACGACAACGGCGACCTCAATATCGTTGGGACCTTCGCGACCGCAAACCACAACGCGTTTACAGGCACGAACGTCTCTGGTGGACGGCAGGGCTGGGACATCACCACCATCCCCGTCTCCTCGAGCTCCTCGCAGATCGACAACTCTCAGACCTCGGCAACGATTCGCGCCACGAGCACGCTCGCTGGAGATTCCTATTTGCCGACGCTCGTCGCCTTCGAGATCGACGTCAACGCCCCCGACTTCTTCCTCGACCTCTCTACGGACATCGACCACGACGTGGTCTACGCCGGCGATGACGTCGACTACATCGTCTACGTCGACAACTTGTACGGCAACGCCGACGCCGAGAACGTCAAGTTCTTCCATCCCCTTCCGGCCGGCCTTCGCTTGACGGCGTTCGCCATCGACGGTGTCTCGGGTGACGTGAACGGAAGCGCCGTCACCACCGCCAACCTCACGTCGGGCGTCAACCTCGGCAGCATTCCTTTTGGCGGCTACACCACCATCACGATGACCATCCACGTGGACTCCATCCCAGCCTCCCCGGCCATCGCCTCCTTCAAGACCTTGGCCAGCTGGGACTACGACTACGTGACCTGCGTCGGCGCCACGCCCATCGTCAACACCGTCGAGAGTCAACAGCAGACGTTGCGGGCCGCCAGACTCGAGCTCAATCTCTCGGCACGACCGGAGGGCAGCGGCGTCATCACCTACACCGCGACCGTCGCCAACACCGGCACCGCGGACGCCGTTGGCGCCACGCTCAGCGCCCAGATCCCAACTGGAACCTCCTATCTCGTGGGTTCCTCCAAGCTCAACGGCGCGGCTGTCGCCGATAACGCCGGCCAGATGCCCTTCGTTGGCGGCGGCCCCATCAAGAGCACGACGGGCGCTGCCGGCGTCATCAAGTTCGGAGAGGTCGCGACCGTCACCTTCCAGATCGTCATCAACGGCGGCGCCGGAAACGTCAGCCTCACCGTCTCGGCCGACCCCGACGGAAGCGGACCCGCTCCCGCGGTCGACAAGACCGTCCAGACCAACGTCGGCCTCTGCGGCGATGGGAGCCTGAGTGACGTCGAGCAATGCGACGACGGCAACCTCAACAACAACGATGGCTGCGACTCGGCGTGCACGATCGAGGACGGCTACGCCTGCCATGGCGAGCCCAGTGTCTGTGGTCCCGACGCCGACGGCGACGGCCTCTCGAATGGCTACGAGACCGACGTCAGCCACACCGACCCCAACAACCCCGACACGGACGGCGACGGCATCGGCGATGGCGTCGAGGTCCTGGGCCAGAACCCCACCGATCCAAACCTCGAAGACACCGATGGCGACGGCCTCTGCGACGGGCCCGCCGCGAACCCAGTGGCCTGTCAGGGGGGCACCAAGGGCGAAGACAAGAACGCCGACGGCGTGCGTCAAGCCACCGAGACCGACCCCAACAACCCCGACACCGACGGCGGCACCATCTGGGATGGCGTCGAGGTCAATCGCGGAACCAATCCCCTCGACCCCAGCGACGACATCGCTGGAGACTCGGACAACGACGGCCTCGACGACACCCTCGAAGCCACCCTCGGCACCGACCCGCACAACCCCGACAGCGACGGCGACGGCCTCTGCGACGGTCCTCTGTCCGTCACCGGCGTCTGTGTGGGTGGTGAGGATCTCAACGCCAACGGCGTGGTCGACCCCGGCGAGACCAACCCCACCAACCCCGACAGCGACGACGACGGCATCAGCGATGGCGTCGAGCTGCACGGCGCGAACCCGACCCTACCCCTCGATCCCGACAGCGACGACGACGGCCTCTGCGATGGCACGGGGACACTCGAAGGGCTCTGCAAGTCCGGAGAGGATCTCAACAACAACGGAACGCAAGACCCCGGCGAGACCGACCCGATGAAGTTCGACACCGATCTTGGCGGCATCCCTGATGGCGTTGAGGTTGACCGCGGGACCGATCCCCTCGACCCCTCCGACGACTACGAGGGCAACGCCAACGAAGGCGGCGAAGACATCGGTGGCAACGGCAACCTCGCAGGAAAGGGAGACGACTGTGGTTGCAGCGTCGCCGACACCTCCAGCTCGCTGCCAGCTCATGGTATCCTGCTGCTCTTCGTCGGACTTCTCTTGCGGCGACGCAGATGGGCGAAAAATGCGACCGAACTCTGAATTTCAAGACGGACTCTAGCCTAGAGAGAGACGCGTCCCCGCCTTCACGGCGGAGCGCGGCCTCAAACAGGCAAACAGCAAACGAGAAAGCCCCACCTGCCAAGAGCGGGTGGGGCGTTCTCGTTTTGAACTCGCAGGTGCCAAGAGGGGCTTTCACCCCAAGCGACCTACAGGCTCTTCAGCATCGTGTGCGCTTCCTCACAGGTCTCGCGCACGGCTTCAGCCGACTTGGCCAAGAGAACCTTCTCGGCGGGGGTCAGGTCGAGCTCGATGATCTCTTCGATGCCGTTCTTGCCCAAGATGACGGGCACGCCGACGAAGAGGCCGTTCACGCCGTACTGGCCGTCGAGGTAGACGCAGGTCGGGATGATCTTTCGCTTGTCGTAAATGATCGCCTCGGCCATCTCCAAGACGGCCCACGCGGTCGACACGAACGCCGAGCCAACACCGAGGAGACCGACCACTTCGCCGCCAGCGTCACGGGTGCGCTTCTCGATGGCGTCGAGCTTCTCCGAGGGGAGGAACTTCTCGACGGGGATGCCAGCCAGACGGCAAGAGCTGCGGATGGGAACCATGGTCGGGCCGTGGCCACCGAGCACCATGGCGCTGACGTTGTCGACGGAGACGTTGGCCGCTTCGGCGACGAAGTAGCGATAGCGAGTCGAGTCGAGCGCACCCGCCATGCCCATGATCTTCTTCTTCGAGGGCTTGAGGATCTCGTCGAGGGTGAAGACGATGGCGTCGAGGGGGTTCGCGACGTTGATGATGATCGCGTCAGGGCAGTACTCCTTGATGCCGTAAGCGACGCTCTTGGAGATGCTCAGGTTCGTCTTGAGGAGCTCTTCACGCGTCGGAAACGTACCGTCCGGGCGAGCCTTGCGGGGCACGCCGGCCGTGCTGATGACGAGCTCGGCGCCCTTGAGGGCCGAGTAGTCCTTCGACGTCACGAAGTTGATGTCGCTGTTGATGATCGGGAGCCCTTCGCGGATGTCGAGTGCCTTGCCACCAGCGATGGATTGCTTGTTTGCGACCGCTTGCTTGTCAGCCGGAGCGTTCGGGTCGACGAACGGTGCGGGATCCACGAAGCCCACGTTGCGAGCCAACTTCCGCACTGCGCATTCCTGGACGAGTACGCCACCGATCGCGCCGCCACCAATAATTCCGATCTTGTTCAGCATCTCAGACTCCTTTGTCGGGATGGTTACCCGAATCGTGGTCTTCCAACTGTGATCTACAGTCCCCTGTAGAATCCAAGGCAGAACCCCGCTGTCTTGGAAACAATGAAGTGCACGACATCCCGTTTGAACCCGAGAGTTCGTTGGACGGGGCAAGATCTGGACTGCTCGTCACGAGGTGGCTGAAGACGACTCGGATGAGTTGAGGACACCTCTTAGCTGAATGCGAGCCTGTACCACAGCCAGAGAGCCGCTTCAAGCTTTGATGAGGGGTATTTTTCCAGCCCTCGAACGGAGCTTGCGGGACGAGCGTCGTCGGTACGCCGAACCCCGCGCGCTCTGAGACGCCGCGCGATGACACAGCGCAAAATGGGCCCAACGACACGGTTTGCAAACAAACCCCCGATCGCTAGTGTAACGCT
>PFUG01000530.1 GCA_002789955.1 Deltaproteobacteria bacterium CG_4_9_14_3_um_filter_63_12
GATCAGGGCGACGTAGGGGTAGGGATTGTCGAGCTGAGCGATGAAGTCGTCGCCGGCCTCGACCAGCGCCATGTCGCCCAGCACCATGGACATCCCGATCATCGTCCCAGCCAGCGCGCCGAAGACGAAGCCGTGCGCCTTCTTCGTCTTCAACGTGTAGACGACCAGCGGCGCATAGACGGCGACGACGCCCATGGATGCATAGATGAAGTGGGGCAACGAGAAGGCTTGCTTGCCGACCAAGGCTTCGTCAAAGAACCCCAAGGCCGCGGTTCCACCGATGATGCAGGCAGCGCCGAGCAGCTTCTGCAGCCCGACCACCTCCTTGAGCACCAGGCGCGCAAAGACGATCAGGCCGATCAGCCCCACGCCGTTCAGGGCGCTCACCATCGAGGCTTTGTCGGTGTTCTTGAGCGCCAACGAGTAGAAGACCGTGGCCACCGTGGTCAGCAAGATGCCGAAGACCCAGATGCCGAAGTCCAGCCGATGTCCGCGCGAGAACACGCCTCGGCCCGCCGCCAACACCCTCACTTTCCACTTCTGAACCCCCTTCCCCACGTTGAGAAAGAGGGAGGCACAAATCGCCAATCCAATTCCGAGCACGCAAACTCCTACAAACCATCTGGGCAGAAAGTCTCACACGTCAAGGTCTCTGGCAGCTCGCAGGCGATCGTCGGCGTGCACAAATAGTCACAGAGGTGCTCCGTGCCGCGCAGCTCGGGCTCGACGAAGAACGAGGTCGCTGCCATCGTCGCGAACCGCGGTGGCTCGCCTGGGCTGCCGAGGCAGATCGTCTCGAACACACAGAGCTGCTCGTAGACCATGGCCCCCGCCAAAACCGGTTCGCCAGTCTCCGGATCCAGCCCAGGCATCGCCCACACGCTGATGTTCGTGAGCTTGATGGGAATCTCGGTGAACACGAGCTCCAAATCCACCGGCTCCGTGAAAAGGAACGTCGTGCCCGAGGATTCGATGAGCCGGCCGACGGCGCACAGCCGCGTGTGCGTGTCGGGATCCACCAAGATCTCGCCGTCCGACAAGATGCCGATCTGTCCGTAGAGGGCGAGGTCCGAGCCGTTGACCTGAAGATCGGTGATGAGCTTGAGGTTGACCTGGATCCCGCCCACCTCCATGTGCGACTGGATGAGGTAGACCCCGGGCGTGAACTCGGCGTTCTCGCCGCTGCCTTGGGCGAAGCCGGCCGGGAAGAACACGAAGTCGAAGAAGCGCGAGACCCCGGTCGTGTTGTTCTCAACATCGCTCAGACCCGGCAACACCTCCAGCGTCTGCAGCCGACCGGGCGCGCTGAGCGCTTCGGGCAACGCGAGGGTCACCCCACCGCCGTCCTCGTCGAACTCGACCGTGACTTCGTTGCACGGCGCCTGCATGCCATTGCAAGTCGCCAAGATGGGGTCCGTGGCGAGCAGCTCGCCTTCGTTGGTGCGCGCCGCATCCCAGAGCCGGAAACTGAACGAGTCCCTGTCGACCGGCTCGGTGAACGAGACGCGCAGCGGCTCGCCCTCCAGGTATACGCCCAGGGGAGGGTACACCAGCGCGGGCTCGGGCGGGGGGTCGTACTCGCAGCCGAAGGCAAGGGCGACTGGCGCCAGGAGCACCGCTAGGAGCCAGGCGTGGACTGGATTTTTGAAGCTGTTTCTTGCGTTCATCGGGCGGCTCAAAACAAGACCGTGAAACGGTTCTCGACAAAGAAAGCGGTGACGGCGTCGCCGTGTTCGTCTTGCAGGCCGTCGCCCGGGAAGAGCACGGCACCTTCCAAGGTCCAAATGAACAGGTCGGCGAAGGTCCACTCGAGCTGCTGGTCGAACTCCGTGCCGTAGTAGCTGCCCGGCTTTCCACCGTGGTAGTTCACCAGGTCGTCGGAGATCTGGTCGCCGTCCTTGTAGAGGATGCTCATGATGGGGTCGACCACCCCGACGTCGGGCCAGGCCATCAACACACCCGTGCGCGTGCGCAGCTTATGGCGCGGCGAATCCACCAGGTTCAGCGTCACTTGTGGGAAGAACGCCAGCGCGTTGTTGAAACGCCCATCGGACTGGATCTCGTCCAGTGGGAAAGAGGTGGCGTCGATCTGCGAGAGGTTTTCGATGCCGACAGCCGCGGAGCGCGCCGACTCGAAGGCCAAGATGTGCTCGAAGAGCAAGAGCCCGACGTTGAAATCACGCGCGAAGTTAAAGGTGGTCATGGCGTTGGTGCCGCGGGGATCGGCGTCGCCCGTGGCGTAGTCCACTTGCAAAGTCAGCACCGCCGGGCCCACCTCCACGTCGACCTGCGCGTGTGCGCCCAACGCATCGAGGTCCTGGACCTGTGGCGTCTGGCCCGTCAGCAGCGAGATGCCATCGGAGATCTCGCGGGTCGAGCCTCGCAACATCGAGAGTTGTAAGTCGACCTCCACCGGACCCACCCCGCTGGCGAGCCGGAAGGGAATCCCAAAGACCTCGGTTTGGAATTGGGTCGAGGTGCGGTAGACCAACGAGGTGCTGAAGAGGAGGTCTCGCCAATCCCACCCGAACCAGCGGGCGCGAGCCTTCTTGAACTGTAGGCTGCCGAGGTACTGGTTGAGGTCGTCCTCGCGCAGCTGGATTTCGTCCTGCGTCCCCCAGTCGTAGGCGCCGATGAGGAAGATACCGTTGTCTCGAGTCATGTCGCGGCCACGGATGCCGAATGCCGCCTTGATGGCCTCGTCGAGTTTGGTCGCGAAGAGCACGCGGTCGGCCGTGTGGGTATACTGACTGACACCCCAACGATTGCGCCGACCGCCGTCGTGGGAGCTGATGGCGGCACCCTCGTTGTAGGTCTGCCGGCCGATCCGCAACAACCCCACCGGCAAGTTCACCTCGCCGTAAATCTGATTGATTTCCATTAGGTTAGCGTTGCGCAGGACGGGCACGTAGGAGTCGGGGTTGAGCGGGTCACCGCCAGGCGGCAAGCCCACCTCCCATATCGCCGCGTTGGGCTGCTGGGAAGCCAAGGAGAGGCCAGAGCTCGACGCCGGCTCCCCACCGAACTGCCCGTTGTCGCCGAGCAAGACGCCGTCCAGGAAGTCGGCTTGGAGGTGGAGCCCGCCGAGGCCTGGGTGGACGAAGCCGAGGTCCAAACGCAGCCGTTGGTCCGACCAAGCCGCAGCCTCAACCGAGGTGCCGCTGAGCTCGAAGGGGTTGAGGGTGCGACTGCGGATTCGATACTCGGCCTGCAGCTGCAACCACTCGGGCAACAGCTCGTCCTCCTCGGCGAAGCAGGGTGCCGGCCGCGCCACGGTCCCCGAGAACAGCAAGAACCCCAGCAAGACAGCCCACAGACGGCGCGGGCGCGAGGCGGCGACAACATTCGTCAAGCGTCGATCCATTGGGAGCAGACCCTCTCAGACAGGACTGGAAGCCGGGTTGGCAAACGCATTCCACTCGATGCCCCAATGTTTGGGGTTTGCGCCCTGCAGTCAATCGTTGCGCGCACGACAAACGCTACATAGGCCCTCGCCACTACCGCGTCGACCTCGCTGTGGTGTACCGAAGCGCTGGGATCTTGCGAGGGGAGACAAGCCGCTGCGCTCAGTTCGCGGCCGCCGCTCTGCGCCTTGCGAGGCGCGCTGGTCGATTTCGCAGCCAGCCGTGCCGAAGTGCGTTCACCTGCGAGCCCAAACACACTATGGTCCCTGCCGCTCGGACCGCAACGGTCATCAAGGACGGACAGAATCATGGCAAAACGACGACAAGAGCCCTCGAACCCTGGCCCCAATAGTGGTCCTAAGCGCTTCGAAGGCTACGCGGACCAGCAGAAGAGCCAAGCGGAGCCCACAACGCGGCCGAGCGACGAAGTGGAGACCGACGTCGAGCTTAGGCTCGCAAACCCCAACCGAGTCGCAACCAACAGCGCACCTTCGCCAACCGCTCGGCGTCCCGCCACCAGCGGCAAGACCGACTGGCGAGGTGCACCCAGGGCCGGCCGGGCCCTTCATAAGACCGAACCCCAAGAAGAGCCGACCGCGGACCGCTCTGAGGACCAAGACGAGCCGGTCGCAGGGCGCGGCAGACGTCGGGACTCGGACAAAAGTCGGAGCTTCGTCGCCCGCGTCGCGCCCCTGGAGATCGGCGACGGAGGATGTGTTCTGCAGGGTTGGGAAGGGCGCCTGAGCCTCAGCGGAGCCGTCCCTGGAGAGCGAGTCAACGTCGAGGTCTTCGAACGCGATCGAGGCTACCGCCAGGTCAACCTCTTGGAGATCGTCGAGCGCTCGCCGGATCGGGTGCGTCCACCGTGCGTCATCACCGAGCTGTGCGGCGGCTGCGCCTTCCAGGAGATGGCCTACACCGCGCAGCTCGAGGCCAAACACGTCTCTCTCCTCCAACATCTCGACGGCTTGTGCGACCCGAGCCAAGTCGGCCCGGTGCGCGGGCTCACTCGCTCGACGGGCTACCGCACGCGTCTGCTCATGCCCGCAGCGCCGCGCTCGACGCGCCCCGGCGACATCGAGCTCGGCTTCTATCGGCAACACACCAACGAGCTCATCGCGGCGACTGGGTGTCCTGTGCAGCATCCCCTGACCCTGGCAGTCCTCGCCATGGTCCATCAGGTGCTGCGCGCCTCGAACATGCAGGCCTCGACGACGCGCCGTGGCGACAACGGCTGGTTGCATGGTGTCAGCATTCGGGTCGATCCCGCAGGGGAGTCCACAGAGCTCGTCCTGATCGGCCGCACCCACAAAGTGCCCGGCGGCGAGGTCCTCGTCGAGCGCCTCGCCTCCCTACCCACCGTCAATGGCGTGCACCTCACTACCAACCCCGAGCGCTCGTCGTACCTCTACGGCGAGGACTTTTCCCCGCTGGCGGGCTCGAAGCGCACCATCTTTCATCTGGGCGGTGAGACTTTCCACCTGTCGCCGGGCTCGTTCTTCCAGACCAGCGCGGAGGGCGCCGAGAAGCTGGTGTCGACGGTCCTCGAGCTGCTGCCCGAGGCCTTCGACTGCCTGGCCGATCTCTACGGTGGCGTCGGGGTTTTCGCACGGCTGACAAGACACCGGTGGCGGCGAGCCGTGGTCGCCGAGAGCAACCCTCGCGCCGTCGAGGACCTGCGCCACTTCCTCAAGCACGTGGGACTCAAGGGGCTGCACGTGGTCAACGGCCGCGTCGAGGAGACCCTCGAGCACAGCCTCAAGCACAGGCCGGACGTGGTCCTCCTCGATCCGCCGCGCGGCGGTTGCGCGCCGCAAGCCATCCAGGGGCTGCTCGAGCACGACGCGCCAGTGTTGCTCTATGTGGCCTGCGGCCTGAAATCGTTCGTTCGCGACGCGGCGCTGCTCATCGAAGGCGGCTATCTGCTGGTGCGCGTCGAGTCGGTCGACATGTTTCCGCACACCTCGCACCTAGAGGTCGTGGCGCGTTTCGAGCGGTGACTCGCGCCGCGCCAGAGGGCAGCGGCGAATCTCTTCAGAGGTTCGCCGCTACAGAATGTAGCGGCTCAGGTCCTCGCTCTCGATGATCGCGCCCAGCTTCTCGTCCACATAGGCAGCGTCGACGAGGATGCGGGCGTCGTTCATCTCCGGCGCATCGAAGCTGAGCTCGTCGAAGAGCCGCTCCATCACCGTGTGTAGACGCCGAGCACCGATGTTCTGCATGCGGTCGTTGGCTTTGCTGGCGATCCAGGCGATGCGGTCGATGGCCGCGTCCGTGAACTCTAGATTCACGCTCTCGGTTTCGAGCAGGGCGATATACTGCCGCACGAGGCTGTTCTGCGGTTCCCGCAGGATCTGCACAAAGTCTTTCTCCGTCAGGGTTTCCAGCTCGACACGGATAGGAAACCGCCCCTGCAGCTCGGGGATGAGATCGCTGGGCTTGGAGACGTGGAACGCCCCAGCGGCGATGAAGAGGATGTGGTCCGTCTTCACCGGGCCGTGCTTGGTGGTGACCGTCGAACCTTCGATGATCGGCAGAAGATCGCGCTGCACACCCTCTCGGGACACATCGGGGCCACGCGCCGACTCTCGCCCGGCGATCTTGTCGATCTCGTCGAGGAAGATGATTCCAGTCTGCTCGGTGCGGTGAACCGCGACGCGCACGACGTTGTCCATGTCGATAAGCTTCCCGGCTTCCTCCGCGGTGAGAACCTCCAGCGCTTCCGCGACCTTCACTTTCTTGCGCTTGGATTTCTTCGGCAGCAGGTTGCCGAAGAGGTCCTTGAGGTTCATCTCGTCCATTCCAGACTGGTTGTTGAAGACCTGGAAGATGGGCATCGACTGCGCGGAGACCTCGATGTCGACGTAGCGTTCGTCGAGCTTGCCCTCCTTCAAGAGCAGCCGCAGCTTCTCGGCTGGACCATCGGACTCCTCGGGCGTCTCCTGCTCGCCGGTCCGCGCAAAGGGTCCTGTGCGTGTCGAGCCGGAGAGGAGGATGTGGATCACCTTGTCCTCGGCGGCCTTCTTTGCCTTGTCTTGCACGCGCTCGCGGGCCTCGTCGGCCACCAGCTTGATGCCGATCTCGGTCAAGTCTCGAATCATGGACTCGACATCGCGCCCGACGTAACCGACTTCCGTGAACTTCGACGCCTCGATCTTCAAGAACGGAGCCTGCGCGAGCTTCGCCAGCCGCCGCGCGATCTCGGTCTTCCCCACACCCGTGGGCCCAATCATGATGATGTTTTTCGGCGTGATTTCGTCGCGCAGGTCCCCCGAAACGCGCTGTCGTCGCCAGCGATTTCGCAGGGCGATGGCGACGGCGCGCTTCGCCGAAGTCTGGCCCACGATGTACTTGTCGAGCTGCTCCACGATCTCTCGCGGAGTCAATTGACCACCCACTTCGCCCTCGTTCGGATCCATCACGTCTGTATTCCTTTTCTGACCAGTCAGCTGGTCTAGAGACCAGGAAGTGGCGTCAAGAGATAGAGGCCTTCGCTCAACGGCCGACCTGCGGACTCGGAGGTCTAGCCAGTCAGCGGGCCGCAAAGGAGAGCCTCAGTCCGCGCTCTCCATTTCCTCGATCGTCAAGTTGTCGTTGGTAAACACACAGATCTCGG
>PFUG01000481.1 GCA_002789955.1 Deltaproteobacteria bacterium CG_4_9_14_3_um_filter_63_12
CGACCTCTGGACAAGTTGTGGCCGTCGAGAGATCTACCGGCACAGTATCCTCGCAATGCCATCGCTTTGCCAGACGTCGTGACGTTCTCACTTGGGAGCTTCCTTGGGTGTCGCTCCTTTTGGGAGGCAGGGCTCTGCCCTGACCCGCCGGGGGACATTGTCCCCCGGACCCCCTTTTGCTTTCTTCTTTCTTGTAGTCAATCAAGGTCGGAGTAGCGACCGGAGGCATCCCGCACACAACGCTTGAACCCACACCGAAAACCCTCTTTTATACGCGTCGCCGATTCCATTTTGAGGCGTGGGGCTTGGGAGCACGGGGACCGAACCCGAGCCAGAGGCACCCAGGCCGCACACCCCGCGCCGAGCCGGTCGATCGCCCAGCTTCAGCGCGCTGAGAGTCTTCACAAGGGGGAGCCATGGCTGAGCAGCTTCGCTTCGACAACCGAGTCGTCATCGTCACGGGCGCTGGCAACGGACTGGGTCGCGCCCACGCGCTGCTCTTCGCGTCTCGCGGCGCCAAGGTCGTGGTCAACGACCTGGGCGGCAGCAGCGCGGGCGACGGTGCCAGCCACCGCGCGGCCGACGTCGTCGTCAACGAGATCAAGGCCGCTGGCGGCGAGGCCGTCGCGAACTACAATTCGGTGGCCGATGGGGCCGCCGTCGTGCAGACCGCGCTGGATGCCTTCGGCCGTGTCGACGTCGTCGTCAACAACGCCGGCATCCTGCGCGACAAGACCTTCGCCAAGATGAGCCAAGAGGACTGGGACCTGGTCTATCTGGTCCACGTGCTGGGGGCGCAACGGGTGACCATGGCCGCCTGGCCCCACCTGCGGGAGCAGAAATACGGCCGCATCCTCATGACCTCGTCGGCCGCGGGCCTCTACGGCAACTTCGGCCAGGCCAACTACTCCATGGCCAAGCTCGCTCTGGTCGGCTTCGCCAGCACCTTGGCTCTTGAGGGCCACCGCGCCAACGTCCACGTCAACACCATTGCGCCCATCGCCGGCAGCCGCATGACCGAGGGCATCTTGCCCCCCAACCTCTTGGCCGCCCTGCGGCCCGAGTTGGTCTCGCCGCTGGTCGCCTTCCTGGCCCACGAGTCCTGCGAAGAGACCGGTGGGCTCTATGAAGTCGGCGGCGGCTTCTACGCCAAGCTGCGCTGGGAGCGGGCCGGCGGCAAGGTCTTCCGCCTCGGCCGCGCGGTGAGCCCCGAAGACGTGGTCAAGGGCTGGGCCGAGGTCACCGACTTCGACAAAGCCAGCCATCCTGGCAGCGTCGCCGAGTCCATGGCCCCCATCATGGACAATGTCACGGCCGGGCCCAGCCTGGGCGGCAATAAGTTCATCGATGTGGACCAGGCTCTGGGCTACGAATACCCCGAAACCCAGTCGACCTACACCGAGCGCGACCTGTCCATCTACGCCCTGGGCGTGGGCGCCGCCCACGATCCCCTCGAGGACAAAGAGCTCGCCTTGGTCTACGAGATGCACTCGGGCGGCTTCAGGGCGCTGCCTACGTACGCCGTCATTCCCGTCATCAACACCATCCTCGAGATGGCCAAGAAGGGCATCTTCGCGCCGGGCCTGAACTACGGCCTCGAGCGCCTGCTGCACGGCGAGCAGTACACCGAGGTCCTACGACCCCTGCCGCCGGCGGCGACGTTGACCCACAAGTCGAAGATCACCCACATCTGGGACAAGGGCAAAGGCGCCATCATCGTCACCGAGACCCAGAGCTTGGACGAGGACGGCGACCTGCTCGCCAAGAACGTGTTTACCGCCTTCATTAGGGGAGCGGGCGGCTGGGGTGGAGAGCGCGGGCCCTCGGCCGAACTCAATGTCGCTCCGGAGCGCGCTCCGGACGCGGTGATCGACGAAGTCATCCCCGAGAATCAGGCGCTCCTCTACCGCCTCTCAGGCGACTGGAACCCACTGCACGTCGACCCCGCCTTCGCGACATCGTTCGGCTTCGACCGCCCGATCCTGCACGGGCTGTGCACCTACGGCTACGCTGGTAGGCACGTCATCGGCGCGTTCGCGGGCGGCGATCCACGCACCTTCAAGAGCATCCAGGCCCGCTTTGCCGAGAGCGTCTTTCCCGGCGAGACGCTGACGACCGAGATGTGGAAAGAGAGCGAGACGCGGATCCTGTTCCGCTGCCGCGTGAAAGCGCGCGACGTGGTCGTGATCTCGAACGCCGCGGTGGAGTTTTACGAGGAAATCCCGACGAAGAAGACGAAGGCGCCTGTGAAGGTTGCCGCCTCAGCGCTTGCCGCCGCCAAACCGGTGATGAGCGCGGCGGTGGTCTTCAAGGCCATCGGCGCCTACCTGGGCAAGCACCCAGAGCTCATCGAAAAGGTCGCCACGAACTACCTCTTCGAGCTCTCGGAGCCGGCCGGTCAGTGGACCATCGACCTCAAGGAGAAGGGGACGGTCCTCGAGGGTGCGGTCGGCAAGGCCGACTGCACCATCAAGATGTTGGACTCGGACTTCATGGCCATGACCAAAGGCGAGGCCGACGCGCAGAAGCTCTTCTTCTCAGGGAAGATGAAGATTTCGGGCGACATCATGGCGTCGCAGAAGTTGGACTTCCTGTCGAAGCTCGACCCGAAGGAGTTCGAGGCGGCGCTCGGCGGCGCGCCGGCTGCTGCTGCTGCTGCGGTCGCGGTCGCGGTCGCGCCAGCGGCCCCGGCGAAGGTCACCAGCGGAGTCATCTTCCAAGCCATCGGCGCCTACCTGCGCAAGCACCAAGAGCTCATCGGAAAGGTCGCTACGAAGTACCTCTTCGAGCTCGCGGACCCGGCCAGCCAGTGGACCATCGACCTGCGGGATAAGGGGACGGTCCTCGAGGGTGCGGTCGGCAAGGCTGACTGCACCATCAAGATGTCGGACGCGGACTTCATGGCTATGACGAAGGGCGAGGCCGACGCGCAAAAACTGTTCTTCTCAGGGAAGATGAAGATTTCGGGCGACATTATGGCGTCGCAGAAGCTGGACTTCCTGTCGAAGCTCGACCCGAAGGAGTTCGAGAGCGCGTCGGCGTCGGCCCCAGCGACGGCCGCGCCGGTTGCAGCAGCAAAGACAACGGCGGCCAAGGCGGTGTCGGTGTTCGAGGCGATCAAGAACAAGCTCGCCGCAAACAAGTCACTGGCTGCAGGGCTCGAGTCGGCGGTGCTGATCCGGATCACGGAGCCCGATGGGACCTGGCTGATCGACGCCACCGGGGTGACCGAGGGCGGAGGGGTTGCGGCGACCACGGTGACCCTCACCGACGAAGACCTGGCCTCCCTGGCGTCTGGGGAGGTCGAGCTGGAGGCCTTGTTCATGCGGGGGAAGCTGCGGGTCGACGGAGTGGTCGGACAGGCGAAGGCGCTGGCGTTTCTCGAGGGCATCGGCCGCGACTAGGCGAGCTGGGGGCGTGCGCGCGCGCGCCCCCAAACCTGTCCGGTTAGGGGCTCTTGACGCAGCGAACCGAGACCGAAATCGGCGTCTCGACAGGTATGGTGCCAACGACTCCGTCGGCAGAGATGGTGAAGACGTCGCAGACCTCACCTGCACAGGTCGAGGTCCAGTAATAGGCGTGTTGGGCGAAGTCTTGGTAGAGCAGTTGGCTGTCGAACCGGCCGCCAAGGAGGGCGCTAAAGCCGTAGTCGTTGGTGCAGGGGAGATCGGCGAAGGGGGCGAGCAGGGCGTATCCGTTGGTGCCGAGGGTCGCCCACTGCTCGCTGGTCGGGATGCTGAACCCCGCGGGACAAGCCGTGACCGCGACAGCAGCCAGCGGGTAGCCAGCAGCCTCGTGGTGAGGGTAGAGGCCACCGAGCTGCAGGCAGTTGGATTGGAGGTCGTCATAGCAGTAGCGCTCGAGAATGTCGTCGTCAGTGGGAGGCATCGAGCCACTGCCCGTCAGGAGCTGAGTGCCGAGGGTCACGTTGCGGCCCATCCAGCAATTGCCAAATAGGGAGAGCAGGCGGAATCCGGAACCGTCTCGCTGGTCGACGAACTCGTGCTGACCCATGCAGGCGTCGAACGAGATGACGACGGTGTCGGTGAGGGTGTTGCAGCCGTTGGTCACGCTCCACTTCAGGGTGTAGACGACACCCGGTTCACCGAGGAAGTCACTGGTCGGGGAGTGTGGGTCTCGGAAGTTTCCGGTCTGCTCGAGGCCCGGCGGGAGGGTCGAGAGGACGAGCCAGGTGCCCTCGCCGTTGGGTGGGAGCGCGATGGCTTCGAGCGTCGCTGACCCAGCGGTTGGAAGGACCTGATCATTGCCAGCGAAGATGTCGAAGGTCGGACACTCACAGAGCGACCCGTCCCCAACGTAGGGAGTGTGGCAGGCGCACAAATAGGTGCCAAGGGTGTTGGTGCAGACGCCGAGTGGGCTGCAGTCGAAGGTGCCCGCCGCACACTCGTCGACGTCGACGCAGCTCAGCGCGTCGTCCGCGAGCTCGAAGCCGATCGGGCAGGTGCAGGTGATGACGTCAGTTGCGGCGACGCAGCGCTGTGCGTCGAGACATTGGGAGCAGGTGCAGGCCGAACCAATGAAGACGCCGGGGCCCATCGGTTCACAGGTCGCGGTGATTTCGAGGCAGAAGTTATCGACACACTCTGTATTTGGAGCGAGGCAGGCCCCCGCGGTGCAGGGCTCGCCGCAGACGGACACTCCTGCGAGCACCCCGCAGTATCCCGAGAGGCAGCCGGCGTTTTGCTCGCAGGGCTCGCCGTTGGCTCGAGGGACGGGCGGTGTGACCACATCGGCGACGGTGCAGGCGCCCGCTTCGCAGAGGTCCGTGGAGCAGTCGCCGCTGGCGAAGCAGCTCTGGCCAGTGGAGCAAGGGGCGCAGGGGCCACCGCAGTCGACGTCGGATTCGACGTCGGATTGGAGCCCATCGTGGCAGTCGTTTTCCACGGGCGTGGGTTCGAGCTCGTCGACGGAGAGGCAGACGCCGTAGGTGTAGGGCTCGCCGCGCAAGGTGCAGACGTAGCCCTCGAGGCAGTCGGCTTGGGTCAAGCAGACGAAGTGCTCATCGCTCTTGTCGTCGAGGCTGCCCGAGCAGGTGCTGAGCCCCACGGCGAGCAGGGCATACACGGCAATCAGGGCCCATTGAGAGCGTCCCAGGTCGAGGTTCATGTTGGCTCGCGAGTTGGGGACAAAGGAGAGGCTTGGCGACGGCGCCTGATCTCGCTCACACGATACCGACAAAGGCGTCTTCCTGCCAGTGGTCGAATGGACTTTGAGGGGTCGCAGCTCTGCGAGCCAGGCGCGAGCCAGCTCTACGAGAGCCGATCGCGCGTAGGGCGCGCAGACAGCTCAGTTCGAGCCGGTTTGGTAAAAAATAGCGCGCAACACTGGCCTGGAGGGGACTGCGCCGATATCTTGCCAGGGAAGTCCTGCGGGCGAACGTCAGGCGGCGGAGCTCACCGGCTCCGGCCGGCCGAAGCAAAGGGGAATGTCGATGAGTAAGAGCAAGGTCAGCGTGATCGGAGTGGGGATGGTGAAGTTCGCCAAGCCCGGCAAGAGCGAAGACTACCCGGTCATGGCGTCGAAAGCGGCGAGGGCGGCGCTCGAGGACGCGAAGGTGAAGTACTCGGAGATCGAGCAGGCGTATGCTGGATATGTGTATGGCGACAGCACCTGCGGCCAGCGCGCCATCTACGAGGTCGGCCTGACCGGCATCCCCGTGTTCAACGTCAACAACAACTGCTCGACGGGCTCGAGCGCGCTGATGCTGGGGCGGCAGGCGATCTTGAGCGGTGTGGCCGAGTGCGTCTTGGTGGTTGGCTTCGAGAAGATGGAGGCCGGCGCGCTGGGCTCCAAATACAACGACCGCACGAACCCTCTCGACCAGCATGTCGGCGTGATGAGCCAGGTTGCGGGTGTGACCGGCGCGCCGTTCGCGGCGCAAATGTTCGGTGGCGCCGGTCGCGAGTACCAATGGCGATACGGGACCAAGCGGGAGACCTTCGCCAAGGTTTCGCTCAAAGCGCGCAACCACGCGGGGAAGAACCCCTACGCGCTCTTCAGTGAGCCGCTGACTCTCGACGACATTCTCGACGCGCCCAACGTCTTCGACCCGCTGACCCGCTATCAGTGCTGCCCACCGACCTGCGGCGCGGCGGCGGCGGTGCTCTGCTCCGGCGAGTTCGCTGCGGCCCATGGCCACACCCAGCCGGTCTATATCGCGGCGCAGGCCATGAGCACGGATTTCACGTCGAGCTTCGAGAAGAGCATGATCAAGATGTGCGGCTACGACATGGCCGTGGACTCCGCCAAGAAGGTCTACGAAGAGGCGGGCATTGGGCCCGAGGATGTCGATGTCATCGAGCTGCACGACTGCTTCACGGCCAACGAAATCTTGACCTATGAGGCCATCGGCCTGTGCGGCGAAGGCGAAGCCGAGAAGTTCATCTGGGAGGGCGGAAACACCTACGGTGGCAAGTTCGTCACGAACCCGTCTGGTGGTCTGCTCTCGAAGGGTCACCCACTCGGCGCCACAGGGCTTGCCCAGTGCGCGGAGCTGGTTTGGCATCTGCGAGGACAAGCCGGTGCGCGGCAGGTGGAAGGGGCTCGCATCGCGCTGCAGCACAACCTGGGGTTGGGCGGGGCCTGTGTGATGACGATGTATCGCGTCTAGCGGAGCCATATGCTGAACCAGTCTGGAGCGTTCGCCGGATGCTGCCATTCATGCTGCTGAGGTCCGACTGGCTGCAGAAGTCGGACTCCAGAATTGATGCTGTTTGTCCGGCCGGACCTTGATAGCAGAGCAGTCTGGAATCTGGAGCTTCAG
>PFUG01000249.1 GCA_002789955.1 Deltaproteobacteria bacterium CG_4_9_14_3_um_filter_63_12
AACACAGAGAGCACAGAGAGCTTCTCCTCACTCCTCTGTGCTCTCTGTCTCAACGAGAAAGCTCGCCGTGGGTTGCTTCGTGCTGATATCGGCCCAAGCAAAGGAATAGAGCCGCGACATCGGCTCCGAGAGGCGTGGTGCAGCGGCGGCCACCAAGAGATCGAGCTCGAGGTTCGAGAGACCGAAGCGGGCTCGAAGTTCCTCAGTGGGCCAGGTCGCTGCGGAGGCCACCTCACGCAACCGTTCGTCGACCGTTCGCTCGAGGCGCGCCAGCGCGGCCTCGACGAACAGGGCCTCGGAGACTCCACACTCCGTCAGCCATTGCTCCGCGCGGGGGTCTCGTTGTCCGGTGAGGGTTCGCTTTACTTCGCCTTGACTGACTCGATCGTTGACGTAGCCGCGCTCCGCGGCGAAAAGCCGCTCGGGCGCACGTCTCATCGCTCTCTGGACCTGCCACTTGACGCGCTCTTGCAGAACTTCCAGCAAAGCTCCCGGCGCTTCGAAAGCGCGAGCAGTGGGAAAAGAGGGGGGCGGGTGAACGTGGGTGGCTGAGCTGAGCACGGTCTGAATCCCTTGTGCATCGAGTGAACTGAGGTTCGTTGCGTAGGGTTGTCGGTCACTCGCAGCAAAAGGTTTCCACTTTTTTTGCGGAATCAAAGAAAAGCCGGCGTGAATGTGCTGGCAAAGCAACGCTCGAGAGGGCGGTGCGAGGCTGCGCCCTTGGTGTACTCTGAGCCTCCGTCGCTGTTGTTGTGGCCCCGATCTATCGGTAGAGTAGCCGGAGGAGGATTCTGATGGTCCTCGCCCCAGCTGTTTTGCTCCTCACGGAAGGCGACCGCTTGGCCTTGTGGCCTAGCTCCCGCCTCAGATAGGAGAGGTTTCGTGGAAGCTTCCGACGCTCGTATGCCTTAGGCACATAGTCCGAAATAGCTCCAAGTTGTCCGTCGGGTACATACCCAATCGGCGAGGGCATTGGGCCGGCCGCGCCGCTGTCCAGCGAAGCGATTCGGGCGTACTGGCCGGCCGAGAGTTTTAAAAAAAGCCTCGGCGCCCTCACCCGCGCGGTGGCGACGAGGGAAGATTGGCCGGCGCTCCTGTCGGGGATGACCTGGCCGGGCGAGAGCGCGGGGCCGCACAGCAGTCACGATCTCAAAGGCAACGCATGGAAGCGACGAGTACCGGCGGCTTCACGAGCGACAGACGAAGGACAGCGGGCGCTGGAGTCTCGTGGAGCTGACCGCGAAGCGACCCTGTTGGCATCCGCTGATTTTGCGGCGGCCGTTGGGGGAGGTGTTGAAGGGGGAGTTGACTTTCGAGGAGCAGGTCGAGCGGTTTGCTGGCGAGTGTCGGGAGGTGATTGGGTGGATGTTGGCGGGGGGAGAGTTGGTGGCGTTGCGGGGGGAGACGGAGCGGGTGCGACTTCAGGCTGACTTGGTCTAGCGAGAGGATCGCTCAACCCACAGTCGACGCACCTCCTCTGGCCTGGCTCGTGGCGTAAGGCCTATTGTCCTTGGCCGTGCAGGGTGAGACACGTCGCCAATCCACGAGACTGGCTTTCCAGCGCGTGAGGCGGCCCAACATGGAGTTCGTCGCGGGGGTCAAGGACATCTTGGTGGATACCTGGCTGATCAACTACCAAGGGGTCTCCCACCTTGTCGATCGCCTGAGACAAGCCGGTATTGGCCCGGGCAATAACCCTGAAAACCAAGCGGCGCGAGTCGAGTACATTCGAAGGTGCAGGAACTCGATAACTCTCCGCTCCCTTCTAACGCAAGCGTTGCTCCACTTTGGCGACCAGGACCGCCGTGAAATTGACTTAGGTGATCTTCTTGTCCCCAACATGTGTGTTGGTTCCCCGTGAAAGCGACCAGCGGTTGAGCGGGGAGGTCGCGAGGAATGACTGACGAAGGGAGCGGCGAGGAGACGGAGGTCACATCTCTGATTAGCACTTGGCACATTGATGTTGGCGATGCGCCATTTTTCGAAGAACGTACTGGCCAACGGCTCACGGTGTTGGATGGGCTGTCCAAAATCAATCTATTCGTGGCTCCGAACAACAGCGGGAAGAGCAAGTTCCTACGTCTGCTTTCAAGCACAATGAATCCGCGCGTCTGCTACGGAGGCGAGGTGGAACTCAAGGATCAAGTGGCCGAAGCCTCGAGAAAGATAGGGAAGCAATTCGGGACGCGCACACAAATTGGCTCAGTGAAAACACAAGGACGTCGACTTCGCCAACCGGGAGCGGTTCCCCGACCACCCCGCGGACTCAGGACGTCAAAGAAGATGTAAAGGCCGTGATCTTGGGCTTGGGAGCAGAGGACGCCTGGTTTGTCTTTCGCTCCACCGCCGACACCTTCCTCAAGGCCTACGCGGCCCTGAGCCCCGACGCCCGCGTCTTGCCCTACCGCGCCGACCTCAAGTTCGTGGCCGCCCTGCTGGTCTACGGCCGCATGTTTTTCGAAAAGGAAGAGACCGTCGACTGGAAGGCCTATTCGGAAAAAATCCGCGCCATGCTGACCGAGCACCTCGAGGTGACGGGGCTGCGCACGGTGTGCAAGCTGCACGACCTGTCGGAGCCCGAGTTCTGGGACGATTTTGACAACCCCACCGACCTGAAAACCGCCGCAGTACGCAAGCTGGCCGAGCTGAAGAAGGTCACCACCGACCGCACGGCCAAGAACCCAGCGCGCTACGAAAAGTTCTCAGAGCGAGTCAAGGCGCTCATCGCCCAGTTCAATAAGGGGCTGCTGGCCGCCGAAGCCGTGCTCGACGCCGCCAAAGAGGTGTCCGACGGCGTGCGCGACGAGGACTCGGCCCACGAGGGGACCGGGCTCAACGCCCGAGCCTACTCCATCGCCTCGATCTTGCGGCAGTTCAAAGCGGCCGCGGACAAGCTGGCCGGCGACGCCGCGGAGCACGACCTCGAGGCCGAGGCGAACAGGCCCAAAGCGCTGACCGCTCTCCAGAAGACGGCCATCGAGATCGACACGCTGTACTCGTCCGACGAGACGGCACCCCTGCATTGGCAGGACAAGAATCAGCTCAGGAAAGGGTTGCCTCCGGCGGCCGGGCGCTGCCCGGACCCGCCAGGGACTGCGCCCCTGGACCTCTTCTTGTTTTCTTTTGTGGTGGTTTGCGGGTTGGTTCTTGAGCGACATGGCTATTCTCAACATCGGTGAAACCCAGATCCCCTACTCCGTCCGAGTCTCCACCAAGGCAATCCACATGCGAATTGTGGTGGAGCCCAAGGGCGTCGAGGTGGTGGTGCCCAAAGGCACGCCGGTGGCGGACGTCGAGGCCTACGTGCAGGGGAAGCGGCGCTGGGTCTTCGACTCGGTGCGGGAGCTGGACGCGAAGCTCAGGCGGTTGCTCACTCAGCAGTACGCTTCGGGCGCGAAGCTGCAGTACCGCGGGCGCTGGCTCATGCTCGAGGTGACCGAGGGCGCGGTGGACGCGGTGACGATTGTCTGCCGGTCGAAGTTCCACGTCGTGGTGCCGGCGGCGCTCGACGAGCTCGCGCGGCTCGAGGCGATCGGGGAGGCATTCGAGGGTTGGCTTCGTTGGCGCGCGCTGCAAGACCTCGTGCGAATGGGCACGTGCCACGGGGCGGTGCTCGGGGTGGCGGCCGAGGAGTATCGCCTGTCGGACGCCAAGAGCCGCTGGGGGTCGTGCGGGCGCGATGGGATCATTCGAGTGCACTGGCGGTTGGTTCAGGCGCCGATGGCGGCGTTCGAGTATGTGGTCGCGCACGAGGTGGCGCACTTGGTCGACCGGAACCATGGGGAGGGGTTCTGGCGGACGTTGAGCGTGACGATGCCGGATTGGCGCGAGCGGAAGGGGATGTTGGAGGCTTGGGAGGGGGAGCATCGGGCTTTGTGAGTCTGCCCGCGTTTTAATGACGAGCGCGGCCTGCACCTCTGCGGTGGCAACCTCACTTTCCGGAAGAAAGCACGAAGGCTATTGCGTCGATTGGGCGACTTTGATCCCAAGAGTTTGGCGGAACTTGCGTCGGGGACTCAAGCGTTGTACGAGGGGCCACGGGAAAGGAGACAGAATCGGAGCCTGTTGTCATCGAGAGCTTCGACAATGGTGACGTCACCTATAGGGTCGTGCCGCCAATCGTTGTCAATCTCGAGATTTATGACGACCTCTTTGTCGCAACCTTCGACGATTGGGATTTACGCGTTTTTTGCTCCAAGCCTTGATGAACTGCAGAGCGAGCTCAATGAACATATGTCGTTTCTTTGGGACGCGTATGCGTGTGCTGATGACGGCCTCTTGACGACCGACGCACGCAAACTCAAGGAATCAATTCTTGAGAGAGTTCACGCGTCAGCGCGATGTTAACCGCTGCTTGTGGGCACCGGTGGTCGGTCATCGACGCTGGCCACGGGATGTCAGCCTTCACTCGGTGTGAGCACCCACAGCGACAAGAAGCCCAACTTTTCGCCAGCACGCACCCTCACCAGCGTCAACACCAGCGCGCCGCGCCGAGGCCACCCCGCAAGAACCCTGCGTGTCCCACAATCGGCAATTGCCCCCCTCTCCGTCGCCGCCGACTGCTACTCGCCCAGGGATTGCTGCGCCCCTTGTGCGATATCCTGGCAGAGCCCATCGATGACCGGTTGGCGGGCAGACGGGTCGATCTTCTCGATGGTTTCTCCGAGTGACGTCAGGATTTGCAAGGACTCGGCGCACTCGGCCGCGGTCGCGGGTCCACGGCCCACGAGGTCACACGTCGTGGCGTCGCACCAGGCGCAGACCAAGCTCAGCGGCGGCTCGCACTCCGCGAGGTCCTTCGCGGGGCTCTTGTCGACACCACTCCCCCCGCCCGCAGCGCCAGGGTCTTCCTGGAAGCATCGCTCGATGGTGCAAGTGCGACTCACCCGGGCGGCTCCCCATATGGCGGCGCTCGTCACGGCGGTCTCGAGGCGCAGGCCACATTCGTTGAGGGCCAGAGTGGACGCCGCGTCTTTGCTGACGTTGCTCATGACGGCGGATTGGTCCAACTTGACGCACTGCCCCGACACGTAGCACTGCTCGTACTGCCCGGTCGCCACACAGTTCCACGCAGGGTCGGCGAAGCCGGTGGCAGGGAGCAGGAGCACCACGGCGGCGGCAACGAAGAGGGCTGGCTTCGACATTCTGGACCTCCGGAGTCGGGGTTTTGCAGAGAGCCGGGATTGCATCCATGGTCGCACAGTTGCCCGCTGCACGGAAGATGACGCCACGGTGTCCACGTGGCTTCGCCAGAAATCTCAATCGTCCTATTGCGGGGGGTTACACAGGCCGAGGGCCACGTTGATCGGGTCACAAATGGCGCTGGTGTCGCTGCAATCGGGGTGTCCGACGTGCAGAAACTCGCCGGCGTCGGCGCGGCAGAACTCGAGACACTCGATCCCATTAGTGATGTTGGTGACGTCCATGCAGACGCTGTCCCCTGCGCAGATCTGGCCGAGGGTCGTGCTGCTACAACTCGAGGCTACATAGCTCGCGCAGGTGTCTGCGCCGAGTTGACCGAAGAGCTCTCCCATCGCACAGGTCTGGCCGACGGGACATGCACTCTGGACATCATAGTCGCAGCCAGGCACGCAGATCCCGAAGGAGATTGCCTGCCCACTGGAGTTCGACAGGACCTCGCAGGCCTCATTGGTGGCGCAGGTCGAGGAGGGGTCGTGCAGCTCGCAGATGGTCTCGCAGGTGCCGCCCACGCAGACGATCCCGTCCCCACAGAGTGCCGAGGAGCAATTTCCTCCGGCCCCAACCGTTCCACTTGCGGTGCAGTAGCCAAAGCTGTCGTCGCCGAAATCGGGCATGCACCACTGATTGGCGCTGCACCCTGAATTGGTGACGTAGGGCGTACAGGTGGCGAAGCAGATTCCAAGAGGGAGGGGCTGCGAGGCGTTGTCATAGAGGGCGTAGCAGCTCTCGCCTGTCGCGCAAGCCCCCGCCCCGGACGTGGCGAGCGGGTCGCAGCCGAGCTCGCAGGTCCCGACACAGAGGAGTCCACCCGCACATTGACTGTTGCTGGTACACGCTTGCCCTCGGCCAGTCGAGCCCACCGCAGCGCACGAGCCGGGCAACGCTCCCGAAGGTTCTCGGAAAAGGTAGGAAGAGCAGTACTCGCCGCTGTTCGGACAGGGCGTCCCAAAGTAGTCGCAGTTCGAAGGAAAACATGCGCCCACTTCGTAGGGCTTGCCGTTCGTGTCGGTGAGTCGTACGCAAGTCTCTGCGGCGGTGCAGGTCCCAACGAGGTCCAGCGGATCACAGATCTTGCGACAGGTGTTGCCAATACAGAGGGCGCCGTCCACGCACCCACTGTTCGACGTGCAGCTGGCGCCCTGTGCGCCTCCAGTGGCGCCACCAGTGTTCATGCACGTCCCGACTAACGTGCCATCATAGGCGTCTCGTGCGCTCGGGACGCAGGTTTGATAGGGAAGACAGCCCGATGGGGTCGTGAAGGCCTCGCACTGTCCGACGTAACACGCCCCTGCATCGAGCATGACTCCGTTCAGGCTCGCCGTGCAGGCCGCGTTCGCGCCACAGAGCAACGTACCTGTCGCCGGAGTGCAATCAAAGGCCTCACAGAACGCCCCTCCCGCGCCGTCCGCGACGCAGAGCGAGCCCTGCGCGCAATCGCCGTAGAACGCGCAAGACTCCCCTGCCGAGGCTGGGTTGGTCGCGAAGGCAACACAGGAGAACACGTCCAAGGCGAGGGTGCCGTTGCTGTTGTACTCAGGAATGCACTTGTTGCCGGCACCGCACGACGTCGTGTCCCAGAGCCCGTCGCATTCTGAGGGCCAGCAGACGCCTCGGCTCGGGTCGTCGGTGGTGCCCGCGCAGAAGTGACCTGAGGGGCAATCACTGTGGGTGTAGCAAGACGCGACACAGCGAGGGTCACCGTTTGCGTCCGGCATACAGGCAAACAGTAGGGGATGATTGGCGGCTGGGTCGCAGGGGCTGCCCAGCGAGAGACAGCGGTCGTTGTAGACGCAGAGGTGTGTCACGCGGTTGCAGACCTCGCTGTCACCAGTGCAGTCGCTATCTAGCGCGCAGGCGATGGGGCCGCTGTCTTCGATGAGGTCCACTTCGGCTTCGACAGTCGTGTCGGCGAGGGTGTCCTCGATGACTTCAGGCATCATCTCGTCGTCGACCGCGTCATCTTGGGTGGTGACGTCTGTGTCAGAGGGGCTCTCCACGTCGAGCTGGGCATCGGGTTGCCCCGTAACGTCCGTCGGCAGCTCGCCCTGCGTGTCGGCCGCCAGCGTGTCTTCAGACGACTTCTTTTCGTCGTCGCACGCGGTCAGTCCGAGAGTGAACAGAGCGGCGAGTAGTCCTGCAACGAGATGGAAACGCATGTCCCCCCCTGGTGTCACGAATTCAGACGTCCTTCCTTTTGGCATCAAGTCCATCCGTTCTTTCACATCCGCGAGGGATTTACCAGACCGTTGGCCAATACTGTTCCATCCACCGTCTCTTGGAGTTTTGATGACCGCCCCGTCGTCACTGGTTTTCGAACCTTTTCCCTGTGGCCGTGAATGAGCGAGGCAGCGATCAAATTCGCGCATCGATTGGCACAATCCCGCGCCCAGGATAGAGAAAAAGCAGTCGTTTGAAGCGCGCCTCGCGCGCGGCCACGAGCCCACCCCGGACCAGCAAAAATGCTCGAATCCCTCATCGTCGGCGATCGCCCCCTCTCCTTCGAAACCGGCAAGTGGGCCCAGCAGGCCAGCGGCAGCGTGGTCTTGCGCTCGGGCGACGCGGTGGTCTTGGTCACCGCCGTGGCCGACCCCGTGGCGCGCCCCGGCATCGACTTCTTCCCGCTGACGGTCGAATACCGCGAGCGGCTCGCCGGCAACGGCCGCATCCCCGGCGCCTACGGCAAGCGCGAGGCCCGCGCGACGACGGACGAGACCCTGGCCTGCCGCCTCATCGATCGCTCGATTCGGCCGCTCTTTCCCAGCCACTATTTGTGCGAGACCCAGGTCATCGTTACGGTCTTTTCCGGCGACCCCGAGGTCGACCTGCCGGGCCTCTCCATCACGGCCGCGTCCCTGGCCCTGAGTTTGTCGGACATCCCCTGGGAGGGCCCGGTCGCGGCCATCCGCGTCGGCCGCGTCGACAAGGTACTGGTCGCCTTCCCCACGGCCGAAA
>PFUG01000114.1 GCA_002789955.1 Deltaproteobacteria bacterium CG_4_9_14_3_um_filter_63_12
CTGAACCTTTGAATCGCACCTTGATTCCACAAGAAATGGCGCGTAGCCAACCTGACGAGCCCGGCGATTTTCATGGCAGCCACCTTGAGACGCTGCGTGTCATCCAAGAGAGGAGAAAACCAAGAACCCGACTCACCGTTGCCACGATGAGCTCACAACGAGACAGCTCCTTATCTCAAACCCTCTGCGCCTCGGCCGCCCTCTGCGCCTTTGCCGTCGGCGTGGTCGGTCTCGGCTCCACGCTCGCCATCACCGCTTGCTTTCCCTGGTCTTTGATGTTCGAACCCACGCAGAGTTCTCCTCGATGCCGGCTTCGAGGTCCGGTTCTGACCTTGTCTCTCAGTCTCTTGGAGCGAATCATGCGCACTCTCTCTCTCTTCGTTCTCTCCTTGCTCCTCGTCTGTTTCACGCTCACCGGCTGCGATGATGGCGGCGGGAACTCGACCGCGGACACGACCGTCGCAGAGACCACCGATCTAGCCAACGAAGTCGACAGCGTCGAGGAGGTCGAGGTCACCGAAGAGACGGTCGAAGACGTACCCTTCGTCTTCCCACCCTCCGAATGCACCGCACCCGCAGACGCCGATCCGGCGACCGCGGTCTACGACGCCTTCGTGCTCTTTTCCTTCGTCGGCGAGGCGAGCGTCACGAAGACCGGAGTCGACGTCTTGGTCGAGGTCGACACGGAGACCTTCACTGGGGCGTTCGAGCCTGGCACCAACTGCATCCCCGCACGCCCGCTGGACGGCTTGCTCTTTCCCCTCTGCTTCATGACCGCGGACGGCGTGCCAGCCGAGCCCGAGACACTGGGGGCGGTGCTGATCACCGGTCCGGACTACACCGTCGGCCCAGTGGGAGCGCACCGTCGTGGGGTCGACCGCAGCTGCAGTCCTTCGGGCCACTACGTCCTCACCGCGGCAAATGTCGTCGCGGCGCCCGACACCACGGACACCGCCCTCGTCGCCGAGATGATGGCGACCTATGGCGAGTACCTCCAGCTCTTCGAGCTTCCCACCCAAACCGTGGCAGCCGTGAACAAGAAAGAGCCCACTCTGATCAACCCACTGACCCTCGCAAGCGGTGGATTTTCCACCGCCTCGGTCGTTCAGTCCATCGGAGACTCTGCCACGACCGAGTGGTCGGTGACCTACACGGCCAGCGACGGAGTGTTCAACGGCAATAGCCTGACGTTCGGGCTGGAGTTGGCCTTCGCGGGGATCGGCATCGACAATCTCGGTGATGCCTTTACGATCACCGCGGAGATGACGGGAACCCGCCAATAGCCTGCGAAGGCTCGGTCCCAGACTCCTCGGAACCGGGCCAGCGGCGTCTCCACGAGCGCTCGGCGACCTTCTTTAGAGGGTTGCCGAGGACGGCTCAAGACGACTGCAGGGTCGGCCGAATCAGAATGTCGTGCACTTGTGTTCGCTCTGGCGTGGACAGCAGATACTCCACCGCGTCGGCGATGTCGCTGGGCTGCAGGACCTCGTAGCGGCCATAGAGTTCGTCGGCGGCCTCCTTGCTGCGGTAGTAGGTCTCCGCGAACTCGGTCTGGACGTAGCCTGGGCTGATGGCGCTGACCCGGATGCGCGCGTTGAGCGGCAACAGCTCCTGTCGCAGCGCTTCGGTGAGGGCCTTCACGGCGTGCTTACTGGCCGCGTACACTCCCGCCTCCAACGGCACCCGGTGCGCCGACATGGAGGCGATGTTGATGATGTAGCCGGGCAGATGGCTGCGTCGTCGCATGTCTGCGATGGCTTCGCGGTTGCAAATGCAGACCGAGAGGACGTTGAGCTCCAGCATGTCCCGCCATTGCTCGGTCTTCCCGTAGAGCAACGGCGCGAAGTGGCCGATGCCGGCGTTGTTGACCAACACGTCCACGCCGCCCCAGCGATCCCGAACGTTGCGGAAGAGCTCGAGGATCTGGTCCTCATCGCGGAGATCGACCTGTAGCGGGTGAATCGCGCCGGGAAGCTTGTCGTACTCCGCCTCGTTGCGCAGCGCCTCGAGGGCCTTCATGCGACGGGCTACAGCGGCGACATTCATGCCTCTGCGAGCCAGCCTGAGTGCGATCTCGCGGCCGATGCCGCTGGACGCTCCCGTCACCACCGCGGTGGTGCCGCTCCAAATATCGGTTCCCATTACATTCTCCATTGTTCAGGCGGCGCCGCTGGGCGACGTCAGCGACCGTGGAAGGCCCCGATCGGATTGGCGTCCCGACGCGCGAAAAAGGAGTGTACCGCTCGTGCTCGTCACACTCTAGCCGACGATACCTGTCGGTTCTCTCGCGCGCTCGATATGGAAGCGGCGGCTTTTGCTGTACAACACAACTCGGCAGTCCATCGCTTCGGAGAGGTCGTCGTGAACGTCGAAGACAAAATCAAATTGTGTCGAATCGTAGGAGTTCTGCTGCTCTCTGACGGTCGTCTTCTGGACGACGAGGTCGACTACATGCGCGAGCTCATGGAGCGGCTAGAGCTCGACGAGGACGAGCAGGTCGAGGTCATGGACCGTATCGACGGCGGAACCGATGTGCTCACCGACGCCGTCGCGCTGCGTCGTCATGGCGAGGAGCTCCTCGGGGAGCTGCAGCAGGCCTCACAGGCCGACGGGATCATCGCAGGACCGGAGGTGGACCTGATCCAGATGATCGCCCGAGTGCTGCGGACGGAGTGAATTTCCGAATGTCCGTAGGGGCGGCCGGCGGCCGCCCTGGAATGGCCAAGCGGACAACCGCACATTCTCAGCTTCGCTCCGAGGTCGCCTCCTCGAGTTCCCGCTCGAACGCTTCGAGTCTGGAGTCGTTGGAGCCGACCACCGACTCGGCTTCGAGCACGGCGTCTTCGGCGATCTGCATTTCGCTCAGCAGGTCGTCGAGCTGGGTCGAGACGCTCTGCGGGTTGCGCATGGTGAGCGAGGACTCGTGGATGAGCTTGAGCGTGTCCTCGATGGTAGCGAGTTGGTTGCGGATGATCGAGCCATTGTCGCGTACGAGGCGCATGCGCTCCAGGCGCTTGACCAGGACCTCATAGCGCTCTTCGAGGCTGCGTTTGACGCGGGAAGAGGCGCTCTTGATTTCCTGCTCAACGCCAGCGATCTCTCGCACCAAGGCGCCCTCGTTCACGGTGTTCATCAGCGTGCGGTAGTTGTGTTCGGCCTCGCACAACCCTAAGTAGCGCTCTTGGAATGCCCCCAGACGGCTCTCGACGCCAGAGAGCATGTTTTCGGGGTCGTCGGTGAGGTTGGCGCGGGTGTTCTCGATGAGGTTCATCACCTGCTCGAGGCGAGCCCGTCGATCCAGTGGCAGCTTCTCTACGCGGGACTCCAACTTCTTGCGTTCGTTGTCGGCCTCTATGGCGCGGTACTTGTTTTCCACGGAGCGCTGAAAGACCTCCGTGCCTGGAACCATGGCGAGGTAGATCATCTCGACGCCGGCGGCGAGGGTGAGTGGCATCGCGCTCCACATCACGACGCTGAGCAGCATCAGGAAGGCCAAGAAAATGAGGTTGTATTGGTAGGTGACCGCTTCGAGGGTGTAGTTTCTTTCTGGTTTCGCCACCGCGTGCCTCGTCGAATTCTGGTGCTGGCCGTGTGTTCTGGTGCGGTTCATGCCAGCGAGTCGTGCCAGCCAGCCAAGAAGACTGTCATTTGGAGCAAGAAACAGTTCTTACGTCAGATCGGGGGAGGTCGTCAAAATGGAAATCAAATGGACAGCTTGACCTCGGCGCCCTTCGCGACCGAGGCCGAGAGTTCGTGGATGCGCTCGATGAGTTGCCCTTCGTAGCGGCGAAAGAGCGAAGAGCTCTTGACCTTTTGCTCCCTGGGGTAATCGAGCTTGATGGGGATCTCGTCGGCGATGCGGCCCGGGCTCGGGGTGAAGACCGAGACGCGATCGGCCAGATAGACGGCCTCTGAGATGTCGTGAGTGACAAAAAGGATCGTCGCCTCTTCCTGATGCCAAATGTTGAGGAGCAGGTCCTGCATGTCCATGCGGGTGTTGATGTCCAACGCGCCGAAGGGCTCGTCCATGAGGATGATCTGCGGTGAGACGGCCAGGGTCCTGGCGATGGCGACACGCTGCCGCATGCCGCCCGAGAGTTCCTTGGGGTACTTTTTGCCGTGTCCCGAGAGGCCTACGCGCTCGAGGAGCTGGTTGCGGCGCTCACGGCGCTGAGCAGCGGGAGTGCCTTGCACTTTCATGCCGTATTCGACGTTCTGCGAGACCGTGAGCCACGGCATGGAGGAGTAGTTCTGAAAGACCATACCCCGGTCGGGTCCGGGCCCCCTGACGGGCTCGCCGTTGACCAGCACTTCGCCGGTGGTGGCTTCGGTGAGGCCCGCGATCAGGCTCAAGACCGTTGACTTGCCACAGCCGGAGGGCCCCAAGATGGAGAGGAACTCGCCCACCGCGGGCAAGTCTTCGATGACAATGTCCACGTCGCGAATGGCCTGGAAGGTCACGCCTTCGCCGTCAACGTAGCTCTTGGAGGCTTTGGCGAGCTTGACGATGGGTTGTTTGGGGAGGCTGACCTCGACCTTGTTGGCTCGGCCTGCGCCGACCTTCACGGGCACAGACTGCGGAACGTAGCCCTTGCAGGTGAGCTCGAGTGTGTGGTCACCGGCCGGGATCGCAGCGCCCACGAAGGCGTCGCCGCGCAGTGTCAGTTTCTGCCCGGCGACGGTGACGCTCACTGCCGAGAGATCCTTGCATCGATCGAGGGTGACCGCTACTGCCAGCTCACCGCTCTCTTTCTTCTCGTCGCTCATCTTAACCTACTGCACCAGAGGTGGGCATCTTAGGACCGGTCGTACCAAGGGAAGAGCGTGGCGCCGAGCCAGCGCATGAGCATGTCGACCAGAACACCGATGAAGAGGATCAAGGCCACCGCGACGAGCACATCGGAGAGGGTCCCGAAGCGCCTCAGTTGGTTCATCAGGTAGCCGACTCCAGGGTAGCCTAGGCCGTCCTGGTCGGTGGTCTGCATGAACTCCGCGAGCATGACATAGGTCCAGCCGATGCCGAACATCACGCGCAGCGCGTCGAAGATGGCGGGAAGGCAGGCCGGCAACAGGATCGTGGTGATCTGCTTGACCGGCCCAGCTCCTAGGGTTTGGGCGATCTTGAGATAGACGTCGTCGACCTGATCGACGGTCTCCACCACGAGCGGCAGGAGGTAGACGAAGGTCCCGAGGAACAACAGCGAGATCTTCATGGTCTCGCCCAGCTCGAACCAGAAGATGAACACCGGAATGATCGCCGCGATGGGTAGGTAGCGCAGCGGAGAGAGGATCGGATTGAGCGCCGCACGCACCGACGAGAACGCGCCCATGGCGATGCCCACAGGAATGGCAACCACGGCGGCCGCGATGAACCCGAGGGTGATGCGCAACAGGCTCGTGAGGGCGTTCGCGATCAGATAGTTCTCGTAGTGCAGCTTCTTGGCCGAGGCTGCGAGCGCACCGGGCCCTGGCAGGATCATGGGGTTCACCCCCAGGACTTCGGTGGCGAGCAACCACGCCATCGCCAGCAGTCCGCAGGAGATCAGACCGATGGTGTACCGCTTCTTGGCGGTGATTTTGCGACGAAGTATCACAGCGCGACCCTGTTCGTAGGGGGGACTTTTCAGTGTCCCCCCGGTCAACTCGCCGCCATGGATGGCGGAGAATTAGGTAAACCCGAAGGGTTGCGCGCAAGAAGCGCGCGACGCCTTCTATTGGCGGAGGATGTCGAAGTCCGTGCGGCGGTTCTGCTTACGTCCCTCTTCGTCCTTGTTGTCGGCGATGGGATTGTCAGGACCGGCGCCGACGACGACGAACTTCTCGGCGGGGAAGCCGTGCTTCTGCACGAGGTAGTTGACGACCGACTGGGCGCGCTTCTGGGAGAGCGTGACGTTGGCGGCGCGCTTGCCCTTGTCGTCGGTGTTGCCGACGACACGCATCTGCAGGCTACCGAAGGTCTGAGCCAGCGAGGCGGCCTCGTCGAGGATGAACTTCGCGTTTTCGTCGAGCTCGTAGGCTCCGGACGGAAAGTAGACGGACATCCGCTTGGTGAGGATGGCCTCTTTCTTCTCGGCGGCCTTCTGCTCTTCGGGGCTGAAGTCGAATTTGAACTCTTTGGTCGGTGCAGGAGCCTCTTGTTCGGCCGCGGCGACGACGTCGTCCTTCTTGAAGCGCACCTCGGCCTCGGGCTTGATGGCCTTGAGGAAGGTGGTGTCGAAGGTGCTGCTGGCGTCGCCGCGGCCGGAGATCTTGCCGAGGCTGCGCCAGAGCTTGGTGGCCTCGTTGAAGATGTCCGAGTAGCCGCGCAGCTGGTCGCCGGTGACCTCGAAGAAGGCAAGGTTTTCGTAGTAGTTGGGCAGCTTCACGTCGCCCAACATCGCCTCGGCGACCACGGCGTCGACGCCCTCAAAGCCGTTGGCCATGAGCTGGATGGTGGGTTTGGGATCTTTGGCGACCTGCTCGACCCCATCGAGCCAGCCGAGAGTGAACTTGGCGAGGAGCTCGGGGTGTTGTTTCGCGAAGTCACCGCGCACCATGAAGATGTCGGCGATGAGCGCCGAGGCCTCCTTGGTGGAGGCTAGGATGTGTCCGCCCTCGCGTCCCTCGGCGGCCATGTAGACATCGGGAGACCAGCTGACGGCGGCGTCGACCTTGCCGAGCTTGAAGAGCTGAGCGGCCTCGATGGCCGACTCGGTAAAGGCCCAAGAGACCTGGTCGGTCTTCAGATCGGCCTGGCTCAACAAGTAGAGAGCGAAGTAGTGGCTGGGTGTGCCCTCGGCGACGGCGATGCGTTTGCCGGCGAGCTGGCTCACGGCGGTGATCTCTTTGGTCACCGCGATGGCGTCTCCGCCGCGAGACCAGTCGTACTGCATGAAGGCCAGTGGGTTGAGGTCCTTGAGGGAGTCATACTCCAGCGCGAAGGAGTCGACGGTCCCCCAGACGATGTCGACGCCGCCGTCGCCGCCACCCTTGCGGAAGGCCGCACGGCTGGCCGGGTAGTCGTCGATGACCTTGAGCTCGACCTCCACGCCGTACTCTTTCCAGAAGGTGGAGTCCTTGCTGGCCGCGAAGCCGTTGTTTGCCATGATTCCGCCCGCATAGCCACCCCAAGTGACGATGCCGACGCGGATCGGACGATTGATGCCAGGTGTCGAGCCGCTGCTGCCGCCCTTCTCGATGTTGGGTTTGGCCGCCTCAATCTTGTCGCCATTGAAGTCGGGAACCTTGGTCGGAGCTGGGGTGTCGTTGTCCGCCGAGGCGGCCTCGATGCCCTTGTTGTCGAACTCGGGCTCGACGCTGGGTTCCGCTCCCTTCTTGGGGATCACTTGCCAGATCACGACCCCAAGGATGGCTAGACCCAACACGACCATCACCAATTTGCCGCCAGTATTGATTCTTACTTTTGCCATGTTTCGCTCAATCCGTCGTGATGGGGTTCGCGTGTTCTTCGACCAAAATCGAGACGGTGTTGTAGAGCCGCATCTCTTCCTGTCGTTTCACCACCAACCACTGATCGAAATCGTTTTGCTTCTGCTGCAGGAGCGCCCGGTTGTCCGACATCTCCTTGCGCTTCTCTTCCAAGAAGAGGGCGATCTCCTCTTCGATCTCGGTGTTGCGGGTCTTGATGTCGTGCTCGGCCACGTCGAGCTCGGCGCGGAGCAGCTCTTCGGTTTGGTCCAGCGCGTTGTCCCGCGAGATGGCGTCTTGGATCACGCCCTCTATGGACACCTGGTTGGCCTCGAGGGCGACCAGGATGGACGCCTTTTTGACCTGTCTGCCGAGGCCCTGAAGGTATTTGCTGTCCAGCAGACGCTCGACATGGAAGACGTGGAATCCCTCGTCCGTGGAGGTCGGCAAGGCGTGGGAGGTGTAGATCTCGTCTGGAGAAGGGAGCGTGCCAGTCTCCATTGCCCCATCGAACATGGAGCCCAGGTCCGCAGTTTGGTTTTCGTCGAGCCGTCCCGCCTTGAAGTCGACGTCGAGGTCGCGAACTCGTCGAGGTTCGACCTCACGGCCCACGGGGCCTTCTTCGGCGCGTGCCAGTGCCGCCTCTGCGGCGACCTCTGGGTTCTTGTCGGCGGCCTGCTTGGGAACTTTCGCCCCCGCCTCGGGCTCGACGGTGACAAACCAGTTCAGCATCTTCTTCATGCTCATCGCGGAAACCCCTTCAGTTTGGCCTCGTCGGTCGGCGCACGCTAGGCCTCAAACCCGCGTGGTTGGCCGCAGAGAGAGTCCTTCTCCAGGAGACCACCGCCGCCGACGCCGCTCGACTCGTTGAACGGCCGCGACGATACGGCGCGCGCGCGCTCCCTGTCAACTCTACGTCTGGCCAACCGCAGCGACCGATTCCCCACGCTCATGGGCAGGGCTTCACGGTGATTTCGGCGTCCAGCGTGTCCGCCCCGTAGGCGTAGGCGAGTCGCACCTCGTACCAGTGGTCTTTCTCGATGAAGATCGGCTCCTTCAGAAAGATCACTTCGGGGTTGTAGAGAAATCGAGTGCGCTCGGTGACGAGCCCCTCGGTCAAAAACGCCCGGCTGGTGATGACCACCGCGTCCGCGCTCTGCGATTTGCGCGCCAGCACCCTCACCGTCGAGTCCACCTGTTCGGCCTGGTCGGGTGACATCAGGTCGATCACGTCGTAGCGGGCGCGGGTCGAGACGGTCTCGTCGTTGGCCAACAACATAGACCGGCTGTCGACGTCGATCTGCACGCCGTAGAGCTCCTCTTGGGCGTCGAGCAGCTGCACGAAGGACTCGACCCGACGAGGAATGACCTGGGCCTGCGGCTTGAAGAACTGGCGCAGGTGGTTCACCACCTGCACTTCCGGCTCGAAGAACTGGCCCGTGCAGAGCAGCTCACAGATCAGCAAGTCGATCTCGTGGTTCAGCTGCACGGCCGTCGCGTCAGCGTGGACGACCTTGATCTTGTCGGCGACGCCGTTGCGCGCGGCGAGGTTCTCGATCAGCTTGCAGAATCGTGGATGCAGCTCGATCGAGGTGACCTTCTCGGCGCCGTCCAACGCCGCGAACACGCCGAGGATCCCCGTTCCCGCGCCAGCATCCACCACGCGATCGCCCGGACGCACGACGTCCTCGATGGCCTCCTTCCAGAGCCTGGTCCGCTCCACGTCGTAGAGGCACAGCGAGATCTCGTAGGGCGTGAACTGCACCGATGTGCTCGGCTTCTCGGCCATCTTCCTCTCCCTGACTGGCGCACTCTGGGCTGGTTCAGCGAACCGACGTGTAACCCGACTCGTCGAAGAGCCGTTGCAGGTCTTGGTGGCGGTTGTAGGCGGTGAGCGCCGCGACGCAACGAACCCTGTCGACGCCCGTGTCCTGGAAGGTCCCGCCGCTGACCGCCATCCCCTCGTCGTCGAGTCCGACGTAGATGGGCAGCGAGCGGGCCGCGGCCGCCGCCACGACGTCGATGATGCTCGTCAGCTCCGGCGGCTGGTAGGCGTTGGCGAGCAGCTCGCTGGTCAGCGCGCAACCTTCGGCGATGTAGGTCGGATTGAGATGTATAGAGACCGGCACCTCGTACTCAGCTCCCAAGCCCCCCAGCTCGTCCAGCCCGTCGATCGCCTCGGAGATTCCCTGCTCTTCGCTCAGGCTGTGGTGGGGCTTGAGCATCAAGTACGCCTTAAGCGAGGCCTTGTTCGCCTGCAGCTTGACCATCAGCCGATGCAAGGTCTTGACCGACAAACCCTTGCCCAGGACCTTGTTGCGCAGGTGCTCGTCGTGGGTCTCGTAGCCGATGCCCACCTCGAGCTCCACGCCCTCGCCCAGCACCGCGCCGATGGCCTTGAGCTCCCAGTCCTCGACGTATTCCGGGCGAGTCTCCAGCGAGACGCGCCGCAACAGCGGCAGGTCGCTGAGCTTGAGGAGCAGATACATCAGGGAACGGGTCGGCAAGCAGACCTGATCCAAGGTCGATGCCGCCGTGTAGATCGACACTTTGGCGACGCGCTGCAGCTCGGCGGCTGGGGTTTCGGCCAGCACGAAGTCGACTTGCCGCTCGATGTCTCGGGCCGTGACCCGCTCGCCCCCTTCGGACATGCTCGGCAGCGAGCAGAACGCGCAGCGTCCATAGCGGCAGGGCAGCGTGTAGAGCGCGAAGACCAGCTCGCGTCCTATGGTGCAGTCGACGTTCCAATGAAACAAAGGGCGCGCAGGGTCTCGCAGCATTCCATCTCCTTGGGTCTCGGGACGTGAGGGCCGCGTTGTAGCACACTGTGGGACTCGAGGCGATGCGAGCACCCAACACGAGGAGGCCCACCATGACGACTCCTGACGCGTGGAGTCCGGCGCAATACGAGCGTTTCAAGGCCCAGCGCAGCCAACCCTTTGCCGACCTCCTGGCGCGCCTCCCGTCCTGCGCGGGCCGGGTGGGGCTCGATTTGGGCTGCGGGACCGGCGAGCTGACGCGCATCGCCCACGACCGCCTCGGGTTGCAGCGCACGCTCGGCGTCGACCGCTCGGCGGCCATGCTCGAGCAAGCCGAGGCCTTTACGGGCCCAGGGCTGACTTTCGAGCGGCGCGACATAGAGTCGTTTCTGTTGGACTCGCCGGGGAGGTTCGGACTCGTGCTCTCCAACGCGGCGCTGCAATGGCTGCCCGACCACCCGACGCTCTTCCCGCGCGTGACCTCGCTGCTCGGCGAGGACGGTGTCCTCGCCGTGCAGATTCCCGCCAACCACGACCACATCAGCCACGTGCTCGCCGCGCAGCTCGCCGCAGAGCCCGAGTTTGCCTCGGTTATCGGGGGCTGGACGCGGCAGAGCCCAGTGTTGGCGCTCGAGCGCTACGCCGAGCTGCTCTACGGGGCAGGGCTGCGGGAGCTCGACGTCTGGTGCCAGGTCTACCTGCACGAGCTGCCGAGCTGGCGCGCGGTGGTGGAGTGGGTGAAGGGGACGCTGCTGACGGCGTATCAGGAGCGGATGCCCGCTGCGCTGTTCGAGCGCTTTTTGGAGCTCTACACGCAACGACTGGAGTTTTTCTGCGAGGACACGAGCCCGTTTCTCTACCCGTTCAAGCGGTTCCTGATGGTGGGACGCCAGGCCTGAGACGACGAAGGCCCCTGCGCTGTGGAGCGCTGGGGCCTTTGTCTGTCAATCGAGCCTAGTGGCTAGGGCAGTCGTGGGCACAGTAGGGCATCTTGGACGCAGATCGGGACGGACGAGGCCGGACCTGGGTCGCAGCAGAGCCACTGGTTGGTGCAGAAGGAACAGCTCGCGCAGTCGGTGCAGCCCTCGGCGATGCGAGTGGTCTCGCAATTTCCGTCGATGCAGACCTCATCTTCATTGCATCGTCGGTTGCAGCCACCGCAGTTGAGCGGATCCCAGTTGGTGTCGGTGCAGACGTTGTTGTTGCACGAGTCGTAAGGACACTGGCCAGCTGTGCAGACCCCGTCGACGCAGGATTCGTTGTTGGTGCAGGAGGCCCCGCAAGCTCCGCAGTTGGCGCGGGAGTTGAGGCTGTCGCAGGTCCCGTCGTTGTTGCAGTCGGCGGTTCCGAGCCGACATTCACACACACTGTTTGCGCAGTACTCGGTGTTGTCGCAGTTGGCTTGGCAGGTGCCGCAGTTGCGGGGGTCGTTGGCGAGGTCGACGCAGTTGTTGTTGAAGCCACAGGCATCGTAACCGCTGATGGAGCAACCGCAGACCCCTGAGGTGCAGACGCCGAGGGTGTTGTCGCAGTTGTTCTGGCAGGAGCCACAGTTGTTGAGGTCGGTGGAGACATCGACGCACAGGCCGTTGCAGGCGAGGAGCCCAGTCGGGCACTGGCATTGTCCGGAGACGCAGGTCGCGTCGAGAGGGCAGTCACGGCCGCAGGCGCCGCAGTTGGTGACGTCGGTGGAGAGGTCGGCGCAACCGCCGTTGCAGGCCACCTCGCCGGTCGGGCAGACACACGTCCCGCTGGTGCAGCTGGCGCCGGCGGGGCAGTCGTTGCCGCACGCCCCGCAGTGATCGATGCTCGTCGCCAAGTCGGCACAAGCCGTGCCGCAGTTCACGTCGCCCGTTGGGCATTCGCAGACGCCGCTGGTGCAGGAGGCGCCGGTGGGGCATTCGTTTCGACAGGCACCGCAATGGAGGACGTCAGAGGTCAGGTCGACGCAGACGCCGTTGCAGACTACCTGGCCGGTGGGGCAATCGGTGCAGGCTCCAGAGATGCAGCTCTGGCCGACGGCGCAGGAGGTGTTGCAGGCGCCGCAGAACTCGGGATCGGAGGAGAGGTCGGCGCAGCGAGCGCCCGTGCAGTTGACCATGCCGGTCGGGCAGACGCAGGCGGTAGTTCCAGCAGTGGTGCTGCAGAGCGCTCCAATGGCGCACTCGTTGTTGCACTGACCGCAGTTCGCTGGGTCGGCGGTGAGATCGACACAGGTGCCACCGCAGAGATCGGGGGCGGTCGTTGGGCAGGCGCAGGTTCCGGAAATACAGGCCGCGCCGTTGGCGCAGGCGGTGGTGCAGTTTCCGCAGTGGTCGACGTTGGAGGCCAGATCGGCGCAGACGTCGGTGCAGGCCACCTCGCCGGGAGCACACTCGCAAATCCCACCGTTGCAGGCCGCGCCGGTCGGGCAGGCGTCGCCGCAAGCGCCGCAGTTGTCGAGGTTGCTGTCCAAATTGGCGCAGACGCCTGTGCAGTTGGTCATGCCGGCGGCACAGTCCGAGCACACACCCGAGATGCAGGTCGCTCCGACTGCACAGGCGTTTCCGCACTGTCCGCAGTTGTTCACGTCGTCGGCCAGAGTCGAGCAAGTGTCCGAGCAGGCCACCAGGCCGGGCGCGCAGGTGCAGATACCAGAATCGCAGGTCGCCGTCGGGGCGCAGGCGTTGTTGCAGCTGCCGCAATTCGCCAGGTCGGTCGAGAGGTCGGCGCAGCTGCCGGCACACGCCACGGTTCCGGTGGTGCAGGTGCAGACGCCGTTGTCGCAGGTCCCAGAGGTCGGGCAGCCGTTGCCGCAAGAGCCGCAGTTCGCAGTGTCGGTGAGGGTGTCCGCGCAAACGCCATTGCAGAGGAGCTGTCCCGTTGCGCAGGAACAGACCCCGCCGCTACAGGTGCCGCCGCTACAGCCAGCGCCACAAGAGCCGCAGTTCGCGGTGTCCGTCAGAAGATCGACGCAGGTGCCCGAGCACGCGTTTTCACCGCTTGGGCAAGAGAGCTCGCAGACGCCAGCGACACAGCTCTCGTCGGCAGCACAGGCGGTGACGCAGGTCCCGCAGTGCAGCGCGTCGGTGTCCAAGTTGGCGCACACACCGCTGCAGTCCGTCTCAGGGGTGGCACATTGGGTCGTGTCCACCGTGACGTCGCTGCCGGTGCCGTCATCAGAGGTGTCGACGTCCACCGTGACGTCGCTGCCGGTGCCGTCATCAGAGATGTCGACGTGAATGACATCGGCCTGGTTGTTGTTGGAGGTGCTGTCGTCACAGCTGGCGACCAGCAGCGCGGTCATCAGCGAGACAGCCAGCATGAGGCGTCTTCTCAGTACAGTGTTTTCCATGTTGATTCTCCGGGTGTGGGCGCTGAACGAGGCGAAGACAGTGTTCTCTGCCGCATTGGGATTCTGATGATCACACGCTCCAAGGGTATGGGGCAAAGGCCGTGGATACAAACGCTCGAGACGATTCTCCGTACTCAAGACGAGTCCACTGCGACAATACTACTCTTCGTGTCAATCATGGAAGCCAAGTCAGGATGCGTTTCTTCGCCGATTGGGGTGTACGCTCGAAATGTTGCGGTGTGCATACCCGACCCAATCGGGGGAGCCGTCCCTGTTGACAGCCCGTCCGAGGTCGAGTTTCCTGTGGGTCTTCGCGCTCCAACCCATCCCCTCGACCTCTCCCTTTGAGGAGTGTTCGGCCTTGTGTTCTGCAGCACGACCAAGACTGCTGATCGTCGACGACGAGCCCGACATGCTTCGCATGATCACCTTCGTGCTCGAGAAGGAGGGGTTTGACGTTGAGACCGTCGAGAGTGGCGAGGCGGCGATCCGACGGTTCGGTGAGCAAGGCTTCGACTTGGTGCTCACCGATTTGAAGATGCCTGGACTCGATGGCTTCTCGACCTTGCGGGCCCTGCGCGCCATCGACCCCGCCCTCAAGGTCATCATCGCGACCGGCTACGCTTCCAAGGAGACCGGCGACTCCTGTCGGAGAGCCGGCGCCTTCGGCCTCATCCTCAAGCCTTTCGAGCTCACCGATCTTCTCGCGATGCTCAACCGAGCGCTGACGAGTCCAGTCGAAGACGCACGCCGCTGAGCAATCGCGAGCGGACTCGCTTCGGGCCCGCGCGAATGCCGCTCAGGAGAAGATCTTGGACAGCGCCTGCAGTCCGAACCCTTCTTTTTCCACCCGCAGCTCGTGGTAGACCGTAGTCATGATCGCGCCGCTGCCGCCGGCCAGGATCACCGCCGCCACACACCAAGCGGCCAGCTTTGCCCCGACGCCGACGCTGCGACTGAGGTCCTCGATGAGCACGACCGGGAGCAGGAAGACCAGCGAGATGCAGCTCAGGACGACCACCGTCGAGACGAGCACCGCCAAGACGCCAAGACGATTGCCCTTGCTCAACTCCAGGCTGCGTTTGACGGACTGTGTGAAGGAGACCCGCTCCACGACCGCCACGTAGGGGGCCAAGCAGACGCTGACGAAGATCGGCGCGATCAAGATCATCGAGGTGATCACGGCAAACGCCACCAAGATGTCTCGGCGGCTGGCGGGCATCTTCGCGCCGACTTCGTACGCCAACACTGGGGCCACCGACAAAAAGGCGAGCATCGAGGCGAGCAAGGCGCTCGCCGCCAACACCGGCCGCAGGGTTGCTCCGAACCGCGACATCGAACGGCCTAAGCTCAGCTCGAGCCCGTCAAGCTTGTCAAAGACCATCGGCGCGCTTACGACGCCGACGAGTAAGAGCATGAAGCCCAGGCCGCTGATGGCACCGGCCAGCGGCCAGCTGCCGTGCAGCGGACCGGCAAGGCCGAGGTTGAACAGCACGACACAGGGCACGAGGCAGACGGCGCCAACAAGGCTGAGCGTAACGACGCTCTGCGCCCAAACTTCCAGACCGCGCCCGAGGGCGGCACCCGATTTGAACGGCTGACGGAGCATGCTCGAACCGTTATCACAGGTCGGGGGCATTGAGCGACCTTTGTCGGCGCTCCGATGTCGGCGCCTAGGATGAACGCATGGGCCTCAAAGAACAGCTTCGCAACAACCGCCTCATTCGCGTTATCGGCATCGATGACACGCCGTTCTCCGTCGCGGACGAGCGGGTCAACGTCGCTGGGGTCGTGTGCGCTCGCACGCGTTTCGAAGGGATGCTCTGGACGAATATCGCGCGCGATGGCTGGGACGCGACCAGCGCCTTGGTCGAAGTGCTGAAACGGAGCAAGTTTCTGGCCCAGCTGCACCTGCTGTTGCTCGACGGCGTGGCCATGGGGGGCTTCAACGTGGTCGACCTCGAGGCGCTCGCCCAACAGCTCGACTTGCCGTGTGTCACCGTGATGCGCAAGTTGCCCAACCTCGACGCCATGCGCGCGGCGATGGACAACCTCCCGGACGCGGACCGCCGCTGGGAGCGCTTGCTGCGCGCGGGCCCCATTCACTGCCACCCACCGTACTACTTCCAGGTCGTTGGCGAGGCTCCACAGCTCATGCTCGCCGCGCTCAAGGTTCTGACCGACCGGGGGAACGTGCCCGAGGCGCTGCGTCTGGCCCATCTGATTGGCGCTGCCGTGCAACAAGGAGAGAGCGGCCGTCGGGCTTGAGCCTTATTCCTCAAATCAGTGGACGAACGACGCTCTTTCCCCGATAGATGAAGGTTCAAGCAATCGCTCTCGTAGCTGCGGTGTGTAATCGGCCGTGCTCGACTGAGTATTCGCGCGCAACGCATCAATCATTCGGTGAGTTCAGCGGTGTCTGCCCACGATCAAGACAATCCCTCGCTCGTCGACGCTCCACTGGACGACGAGACGCGACTCGAGCGGATCGCCGCCCTCGAAGCGCAGAACGACGCGCTCGAGGCGCAGGTCGAAGACCTCATCGCGACTGAGCAGAGGCTTTTTCGTTCTCAGCACGAGCTCGATCGCCAACTGTGCCGCATCAACGCCATCAATCAGTTTGCGCTCGACGCGGCGATGGCCTTCGAGCCTAGGCAGATTCTAGAGCACGCGTTGTCGACCCTGCTCAACGTGCTCAATCTCGACCAAGGCATTGGGTTGCTCGCCGTCAACGAGGGCGGGCTCGAGGTCGCCTGTGTCAAGAGCAAGGCTGGGCTCGAGGCAACGGGAGTCGCAGACCAGCGCGACGCCGAGTTCCCTTGCTCCCTCGCGCCGGAAGCCGTGCGCGTGCGACCAAGGGCAACGATCCTCGAGCCAGAACCAGATTGGAACGAGCGTCCAGGCAGCGACGAGGCCCTGCAGCGCATCCTCGAGACCTTTGACCAGGCTTTCCCCGTTCCCGTTTCCGAACATCACGACGTCTTCGTCTACCTGCCGCTGCTCGGGTTGCGTGGCGGGGAGCTCATGGCCGTCCTGCTGGCGCGGGAGGTTGGCTCGAGCTCACGCTTCGAGTACGCCCGCGAAGACACGGATCGGCCCTTTCTCGAACTCCTCAGAGGCCATCTCGAGGGCAGCCTCGAGGCGGCCGTCCTCCACGAACGTGTGTCCAACTTCGCCGTCGTACTCGAGCAGCGGGTCGAGCAGCGCACCCACGACCTGGTTCAGCTCAACCGCGAGCTCGAAGAGAGCCTGACCGAGCTGCGCGAGACCCAAGGTCAACTCTTCCAGGCGGGTAAGATGGCGGCCATCGGCACCTTGGTCGCCGGAATCTCCCACGAGCTCAACACCCCTCTCAGCATCATCATGGGCTACGCCCAGACCTTACTGAAGACGGCCGACGCGAGTCACGAGCTGCGCGAGGTCTTCAAGGTCATCGAGCGCCAGGCCAGGCGCTGCAGTGATCTTGTCGAGTCACTCCTCGATCTCTCCCGACATGGCAGCGACACGCGGACTCACATCTCCGCGGAGGGTATCCTCAACCACGTCGCCGAGATCGCGCGCACCGCCACTCGAGGGACTTCGGTCGAGCTCATCGTTTGCACGCCTGAGGAGGGCTTGCCGATGCTCAAGGTCAACGGCACCGAGCTCCAGTCCGCCCTCCTCAACATCGTCAACAACGCCATCGACGCCACCGCGCCGCTCGGGACAGTGACCCTCGAGGCCTGCGCCGCCACCGTCGGGGAAGAGAACGGAGTCCAGTTTGTCGTGACGGATACGGGCACGGGTGTCCCGGAGGAACTCCAGTCGTTCGTCTTCGACCCCTTTTTCACGACCAAACCCGTTGGCGCGGGGACTGGCCTGGGCCTGGCCATCACTCGCCGCATCGTCGAAGCCCACAGCGGGCAGATCGAGCTGCAGAGTTCCCCCAATGGAACCACCATCTCCATCTGGATCCCGCTCGAGTACCCCGACCTCTGACATTTTGATCAGGCGGGTGAGAAGCGCGCTTCGCGCGTCACTTGCTCGCCCCTGAGCTCGAGAGCGCGCAGGCCCTCGTCGTTGGCCGTCGGCCTGCGACAGAGAGTAGCCAATGTTGGGGTAGGGCTTGTCCATCGCGCGCAGGCACGTCAGCGGTCTCGCGTCGAGACTGCTCGGTGCCGAGTAACGCGCGAATCCCCGATCGAGAGCTCCTGCCTCCTCTAGGCCGCATGCCGCAATGCCCGAGCCACAACTCCGCAAGTCCTCATGCCCTGCGGTAGAGCGACACGCACCCGGGGATCGCCCGCGTAGTGCCCGAGAGGCACGGTGCTTGCTCACAGCGCTTGCTGATAGCTCGAGCACCTCCTCCTCCTCCACCACTCCCGAGGCCACCATGTGGATGTCCATCATCGCCAGCTCCCTCATCGTCCTGCTCCTCGCCGTCGCGCTCCCCGCAGAGGCCGAGAGCGGCCGACAGGTCAATGTCAACATGAACTACGAGCACGAGAACTTCATGTGGACCATCACCAAGGACAGCTTCTACGGCGGGCTCTTCGGCACGCTCGTGGCCTTTGCGGGCTTGCTGCTCAGCGAGTTCGAGATGGATCCGGCCATCATCGGCTACTGCGCCGGTGGCGGCATCCTGCTGGGCGCTGGTGTCGGCGTGTGGGAGGTCTCGACCCGACGCAACGTCTTGGACCCGCAGGCCTCGGCCGAGCCACCCATGCAGATGGAGCGTGCCCACGTCGTGCGCGTCTTGAGCGTCGAGTTCTGAGCGCCCGCGCTGGCTCCCGCGCTGTGGCGCGCTTTGGCTCCCGCGTTGACCCCAGCCCTCCAGGTGAATAACGTCTCCCCCCACAAAGTCGCTCTCGGGGGCTGTCGACCGCCTGCTTTTTGTGACGGCCGGCCGCAGAGAGCCCCACGACTTGTGATCAGGTTTACCCTTGAGGAGGGATGATGGCCCCACGCACTCGGACGATTTTATGTCTTCTATTGCTGGCCTTGTTGACCTGGGCGACCCTGGCCGCCGCTGAAGAGGCTGAAAAGCCCGCCGTCGACGGCCCCTGCGTCGAACACGCCCTGACCCAAGCGCTCATCCTCGAGGCCCTCGAGAACGACTACAACGTCAAGGCCTTCAAACCCTGGCTCGCCCAAGAGGTCGTCTTCGAGCTCTGCACGTCCATCCCCGAGAAGCTGCCCATCGCCGTGAAGTTCGTCTCAGGTGACAGTACCAGCAAGCTCGGCCTGCGCTATCAGACCGTGGTGAATTTCGTCCTCGACCTGAAGAAGATGAAAACCGAGAAGACCGAAGTATCGACCTCCCGCCAGCGAGGCGACCTCGAAAAGGTCCTCAAAGCCGCCGAGAAAGACGCCTTCGTCGCCGAGTTGCTGCTCGCCGCCCCAGGCGTCTCGGCCACGATCGACCAGAGCGGACACCTCGAATACACCGTCCCTGACTGGGCCTCCGAGCCTGCGCTCGTCTGGCAGACCGACCACACGACGAAGCTCGCCGTTCCTGGTGACCTGAAGATCGAGAAGAACGCTCAGGTCGTGGCCTTCCGTATGTTGGCTACGTCCCTCGTCGAAGGACAGACCTGCGACGTCCCCAAGCGCTTCACTGCGACCTACGACGAGACCGCTCGGACCTGGGCCTTCGAGTTCGAACTCCTCGACAAGTGCCGTGGCAAATGGCGCTTGAGCATGGACTCTGACGGCACCATCACCACCGAGAAGCAATAGAGGCCAAAATGAGAATTCTCCACACCATGATTCGCGTCGGAGACCTGGAGCGCTCCATCCACTTCTACACCCGCGGCCTCGGCATGCAGCTCATCCGCGAACAGGAATACCCTGGCGGCAAGTTCACGCTGGCGTTCCTAGGTTACGGCCCCGAGGAGTCGAATACGGTCATCGAACTCACCCACAACTGGGGCACCGAGAGCTACGAGCTGGGCACCGGCTTCGGTCACATCGCCATTGGTACCGACAACATCCTGGGCGCCTGCGAGCAGCTCGAATCGGCTGGCGGCGTCATCACTCGCAAGCCCGGTCCCATGCAGCACGGCACGACCGTGATCGCCTTCGCGACCGACCCGGACGGGTACAAGATCGAGCTCATCGAGCGGGAGTGAACACAGGGAAAGGGCAGGCACGGGCGGCCGTTCAGAGAGGGCAGCACGGGTGGCCGTTCAGAAAGGGCAGGCATGAGGACTTGCCTCTACTCGGTCGTCACCGGCTCCTGACTCCCGTCGAGGGCCGCCTTCATCGTGTGCCAACACAGAATCGCGCACTTGATTCGCGTCGGATACTCCGACACCCCACCAAAGACCTTCAACTTCCCCAACGACTTATCGACCTCGCCGGCCGAGCCGTGGGTGATCAGGTCGTGAAAGCTCTCAAAGAGCTTCTGCGCGTCCTCCTCGCTCTTGCCCAAGAGCGTCTCGGTCATCACCGAGGCGGACGCCGTCGAGATGGCGCAGCCCATACCATCGAAGCGCACCGCCGCGATCTTGCCGTCCTCGACGCGCAGGGTGATCTTCACCTTGTCGCCGCAGAGGGGATTGGTGCCGTCTGCGAAGCGGTTGGCGTCTTCCAGCACGCCGAAGTTGCGGGGGTTGCGGTTGTGGTCGAGGATCACCTCTTGGTAGAGTTCTCTGAATTCAGACATCAGCCGAACACCTCTTTAACTTTGGACAAGGCGCGCACCAGCGCGTCAATATCGGCGCGGCTGCTGTAGAGCGCCAGCGACGCGCGGGCGGTAGCGGGAATCCGGAAGCGGTCCATAACGGGCTGCGCGCAGTGGTGTCCAGTGCGGATGGCCACGCCGTGCATGTCGACGATGGTGCCAATGTCGTGCGGGTGGACGCCCTCGAGCACGAACGACAGCACGCCCGCCTTGCGTTTCGCGGTGCCGATCATGCGAAGGCCAGGGACCGCCAGCAACTGCGCCGTGCCGTACTCCAAGATCGCGGCCTCGTGCTGCGCGATGGCGTTCATGCCGATGCCGCTGACGTAGTCAATGGCCGCACCGAGCCCAATGGCGCCTGCGATGTTGGGCGTGCCGGCCTCAAACTTGTTGGGCAGCGCCGCGTAAGTCGTCCTTTCGAAGCTGACCGTGCGGATCATGTCGCCGCCGCCCTGATAGGGCGCCATGGCGTGCAACCCCGCTTCTTTCCCATACAGCACGCCGACTCCCGTCGGGCCGTAGAGCTTGTGGCTGGAGAAGGCGAGGAAGTCGCAGTCCAGCGCCTGCACGTCGACCGCCGCGTGGGGGATGAGCTGGGCCCCATCGACGAGCACCAACGCCCCCACGCCGTGTGCCTTCTCAATCAAGGTCGGTAACGGGTTGACCGTCCCCAGCGCGTTTGACACGGCAGTGATGGCCAGCATCTTGGTGCGCGTGCTGAGCAGGCTCTCGAAGGCCTTCAAATCCAGCTCGCCCGCGTCGTTGATGGGGATGACCTTCAGTGTGGCGCCCGTCTGCTGGCAGACCATCTGCCAGGGGACGATGTTCGAGTGGTGCTCCATCCAGGAGATCAGCACCTCGTCGCCTGGCTTCAACGTCTCGCGCCCCCAGGCCGAGGCCACGAGATTGATCGCCTCGGTGGTCCCACGTGTGAAGACGATCTCCTTCGTCGAGGCCGCGTTGAGGAAGGCGCGCACCTTCTCCCGCGAGTCCTCGTAGAGCTGCGTCGCCCGTTGGCTGAGCAGGTGCACGCCGCGGTGCACGTTGGAGTTGTGCTGCTCGTAGAACTCGCTGACGGTGCGGATGACCGCCGCCGGCTTCTGCGTCGTGGCCGCGTTGTCCAAGTAAACCAGCGGCTTTCCGCGCACTTGCTGGGCAAGGATGGGGAAATCCGCAGCGTAGCGCGAAAGGTCCCAGGAGTCCGCGCCGTTCGACGCGGCTTTGGCAGTCTGGATGTGCATCGGAAGGTCTCTCAATCGAACCCCCCCTCTCGTTTCGGGAGGGGGTTGGGGGGAGGGGGCGAAGTGGCCCTACGGGGTCACGGCGAGTGAGGCGTCAACGCGGCTGAGCCAGCTCGCGAGCACCTCTTCGAGATGCGCCCGCATGGGGTTACTGCGCACGCCCGAGCAAATCTCGTTGGCGAACGCGACCCTCAGCAGTTTGCGCGCCTCGGTCTTGGGCAGGCCGCGCGACTGCATGTAGAAGAGCGCGTCCTCGTCGAGCCGTCCGACAGTGGCGCCGTGGGCGCACTGGACGTCGTCGGCCCAGATCTCGAGCTGCGGCTTGGTGTTGACCAGCGCCCCCTCGCTCAGCAGCAGGTTCTTGTTGGACTGCTGAGCCTGCGAATGCTGCGCGTCCACGTGCACCAGGACCTTGCCGTTGAAGACCGCCTTGGCCTTGCCCGCCAAGATGCCCTTGTAGAGCTGCCGGCTGGTGCAACAGGGCACGCGGTGGTCGATGCGCGTGTGGCAGTCGATGTGGTCGTTGGCGGCGCCCAAATAGAGCCCCTCCAGCGTGCACTCCGCGCCCTCGCCGACGAGGTCCACGTCGAGGTCCACGCGCACCAAAGCGCTGGGCCCCTCGGATTCGCTCTCACTGCTGCCGATCACGGTCAGGTTGGAGCGGAAGCGCCCATCGGCGGCGACCGACACCGCGATGTGCTCGAGCTGCCGGCTGTTGCCCGCCGAGCCCTCGAGGGTCGCCACGTGATGGAGGGTGGCCCCAGGCCCCACTTGGAGCTGCGTTACGGAGTTGCTCAAGCTCTCGTCCGCCGTGCAGACGCGGCTCTCGATGAGGTGTAGGCGACTGTTGGCTCCGAGGCGAACAAGAACCCGAGGGTGCGTAGCCATGCCCGGGATGCGGTTCACGAAGATCAGGTGGAAGACCTCGCTGACATCCACGTTCTTTGGCACATCGACGAGCACGCCATCCTTGAAGAGGGCGGTGTTGAGGAGATCGAAGCCGGTTTCTTGTCCGCCCGTCAGCGACAGCCGCGCCTGCAAGCTGTCGTCGGCGAGGGCGCCGGCGAGCGGGAGGAGCTGCACGCCGTCGGCAAGGGGGCTCGAGAGCGAGGGCACGAAGTCGCCGTCCACGAAGACCATGGTGCGGCCGCCGAGCATGGGGATGCCGAGGTCGGTAAGGTTGATGCCAGCGGGAATCGCGGCGGTCGTCGTCACGTTGAAGGAGGCCGATTCGAGGCCGCGAATGCGTGGCTCGCTGTAGCGCCACTCTTCGTTCTTGCGGGTCGGCAAGCCGACCTGCGCGAAGGCCGTCGAGGCGTTACGGCGCGCGTTGGCGAGCCACTTGGGCTCCCCTTCAGTGTCCAGGACCGCCAGCCAAGCTGCCAGGGGGCGGGGTTGTTGCTCGCATCCTGCTCGCAACCCTTTGGATTTACACGACTCTCCGCCATCCTTGACTGCGAGTTCGAGGTGAGTCGCGCTCATGCTGCGCCTCCATCCACCCAGTCGTAGCCGTGCTTCTCGAGCTCGAGGGCCAGCTCGGGGCCGCCGGTCTTGACGATGCGCCCGTCCTGCAGCACGTGCACCACGTCGGGCACGATGTAATCGAGGAGGCGCTGGTAGTGGGTGATCACGATCATCGAGCGGACACCGTCGCGCAGCGAGTTGACGCCGTTGGCGACGAGCTTGAGGGCGTCGATGTCCAGCCCCGAGTCGGTCTCGTCCAGGATGCAGAGCTTTGGCTCCAGAACGGCCATCTGGAAGATCTCGTTGCGCTTCTTTTCGCCGCCGGAGAAGCCCTCGTTCAGGGAGCGGGAGCGCAGGCTCTCGTCGAGCTCCAGCAGCTCGGTCTTCTCCTTGAGGATCTCCATGAAGTCGAAGGCGTCCAGCGGCTCTTGGCCGCGGTACTTGCGCAGGGCGTTGACGGCGGCCTTGAGGAAGTAGGACGTTTTCACGCCGGGGATCTCGACCGGGTATTGGAAGCCCAGGAAGATGCCCTCACCGGCGCGCGCGTCGGGGGCGAGGTCGAGGAGGCTCTTGTCGTTGAGGCGGATGTCGCCCTCGGTCACTTCGTAGTCCGAGCGGCCGGCGATGACGTTGGCCAGCGTGCTCTTGCCTGAGCCATTGCGGCCCATGATGGCGTGGACTTCGCCGGGTTTGACCTCGAGGTTCAGGCCCTTGAGGATCTCGGTGCCCGCGACGCTGGCGTGTAAATTCTGAATCGATAGCATTTCTAAGACCTCAATATTTCCGGTTACCTATGGTGTATCTCTAGACGTCGACTGAGCTCTCGGCGCCGAGCTCACCACAGAGGACAGAGAGAGCACAGAGAGAGGGCTGATATTGCTCCCTTTTCGCTTTCTCCTGGTTCTCTTTCTCTGTGCTCTCTGCGGTGAATCCTGGAGTCCTCCAAACATCGTATCCCACTACCCGACGCTGCCCTCGAGGGTGACCCCGAGGAGTTTCTGGGCTTCGACGGCGAACTCCATGGGGAGCTCGCGCAGGACGTCTTTGCAGAAGCCGTTGACGATCATGGAGATGGCGTCCTCGGCGGAGATGCCGCGCTGGGCGCAGTAGAAGAGCTGATCTTCGCCGATCTTCGTGGTCGAGGCCTCGTGCTCGACGATGGCCGTCGGGTTCTGGATTTCCAGATACGGGAAGGTGTGGGCACCGCATTCGCTGCCGATGAGGAGCGAGTCGCACTGCGAGAAGTTGCGGGCATGGTCGGCCTTCTTGGAGATCTTGACCAGGCCACGGTAGGAGTTCTGCCCCTGGCGAGCGGAGATGCCCTTGGAGATGATGGTGGACTTGGTGTTCTTGCCGATGTGGATCATCTTTGTGCCGGTGTCGGCCTGTTGTTTGAGGCTGGTCACTGCGACCGAATAGAATTCACCCACCGAGCTGTCGCCTTTGAGGATGCAGCTGGGGTACTTCCAGGTGATGGCGGAGCCCGTCTCCACCTGGGTCCATGAGATCTTGGAGCGCTCGCCTTCGCAGAGGCCGCGCTTGGTCACGAAGTTGTAGATGCCGCCTTTGCCGTTCTCGTCTCCTGGGTACCAGTTCTGCACGGTGGAGTACTTGATGGTGGCGTCTTTGTGGGCGATGAGCTCGACCACCGCGGCGTGCAGTTGGTTTTCGTCACGCTGCGGGGCGGTGCAGCCCTCGAGGTAGGAGACAGTGGCGCCCTCGTCGGCGATGAGCAAGGTGCGCTCGAACTGTCCGGTGTTGGCGGCGTTGATGCGGAAGTAGGTCGAGAGCTCCATGGGGCAGCGTACGCCCTTGGGGATGTAGCAGAAGGAGCCGTCGGTGAAGACCGCAGCGTTCAGGGCGGCGAAGTAGTTGTCGGCCACGGGGACGACGCTGCCGAGGTATTTCTTGACCAGCTCGGGGTGCTCGCGGACGGCCTCACTGAAGGAGCAGAAGATGATCCCCAGCTTGTTGAGTTCGCCTTTGTAGGTCGTGGCCACGGAGACCGAGTCGAAGACGGCGTCGACGGCGACGCCGGCCAAGGCTCTTTGCTCGTTGAGGGGAATGCCCAGCTTGGCGAAGGTCTCCAGCAGCTTGGGGTCGACCTCGTCCATGCTCTGGTATTTCGGCCCGCTGCGGGGCGCCGAGTAGTAGACGATGCTCTGGTAGTCGATGGGGGTGTAGCGGACGTTTTGCCAGTTGGGCTCGGTCATGGTGAGCCACTTGCGGTAGGCCGCCAGACGGAACTCCAGCAAGAACACCGGCTCGCCCTTGATGGCGGAGATCTGCCGGATGATGTCCTCGTTCAGTCCAGCCTCCACCGTGTCGACCTCGATGTCGGTGACAAAGCCGTACTGGTAGTCCTTGCCGACGATCTCTTCGATTTCTGTTCCAGTCGCCATTTCGATTCACCTTCACAGTATCATTAATCGGTCGTTGTGTGACCGGTCAGCTCCGGATTCCCTTCAGCGAAGCGCTCTCGGAGCCGAGGTCGATGCCATCGAAGCCGCCGCCGATCATCTCGGCCAGGGAGACGCTCTCCAGCATGGCTCGGATGCGGCGGTTGATGTCGTGCCAGATGCCGCGTGTGCCGCAGCCGCCCTCCATGGTGCAGACGCCAGGCACGGCGCACTCGGTCAAGCCGACGGGGCCTTCGAGGGCGTCGAGGAGCTCGACCACGGAGATCTTCCAAGGCGGCCGAGCCAGTGCGTAGCCACCGTTGATCCCTCGGGTCGAGACGAGCAAATCGCAGCGGTTGAGCTGCTTGAGGATCTTGCCGACCATGGCCGCGGGCACGTTTGTTTCCCGTGCGATCTCGCGGGTATTGGCGGTCTCTCCTGGGGAGAGGTTGGCCAGGTGCGAGAGGAGGATGATCGCGTAATCGCTCAGTTTCGTGATCCTCAGCATGGGTTCGCCGCAACCAATGAAGAGCCGTCTACGGGATAAAGAGGACCGTTATGGTCCTGTATTGCGCCGTTATATAACGCATCCCTATGTGGCTCGCAAGAGGTCATTATTGGAGTCGCCGGTCTGGACGGACCGGCCGCAAAATGAGTCGTTTCAATGGGTTTGGAGCGTTTCCAGGCCGAGGCTAGGAGCTGCAATGCCAAGGTCTTGGTTGGCCCTTGGAGCGAGCGGCTCGTGGAAGCGTCCTTGCAGACTCTTTACGCGAGGTCTCTCTCAGCGGATCGGCCGAAGTTCTGTGCTGACTTCTTTGTGGGTCGTGGAGGTGACGATGTCGATGCCGGACGACGTGTCGGACGTGGCGTCGACCACCTTGTTGCGATCGCCCTCAGCGACAAAGGGCCAGGTCTTGCTAGTGTAAACCGTCATGAATCTCCATGTTTATTTGGCGGCAAGGAGCGCCCCCAATCCCCACGAATTCTTCAAAAATACCGGCATGTTGTTGATTACAGAAAAGAAGAAAGTCATTGGGGGTCCGGGGGACAAAGTCCCCCGGCGGGCCAGGGCAGAGCCCTGCCTCCCTGAAAAGCCACGCCCATAAGCATGGTCACATGTGAAGCGTTACACTAGTATGGTGGCAGGATGGCTGCGAGATGCGCACAGCGTATCCCCACTGCAGGTTGATCTGAAATGCTGGCGACATCGGGTCGCGCATGCAGCGAGCTGACTTGATCGCCTTGCCAGTCTTCGGCAAGCCAGTATCGTCCACGGCGACGACCCAATAGCGGCCTTTGGGGCAAATACTATCCAACGTGTCGATGGTGACGTCGACCCCCCATCAAACAGCCCAACGACCTGTCAGCCCGCTGGCTCCCACAAACAAGTTTCATGGTGGTTTCAGCCAAACCTCCTATCCTCTTGCTCCAGGCTTCGCTGTCGCACCCTTGGCGTCATTGCGTTGGAATCGCCGCAATATCCACCACCTGCCGCCAGATCCAAGAGGATCCGATAGCATCGCACCCCGAACCTGCAAAAGTCCGCCCCCTCGGAGTATCGTCCGCGCCTCACGACCCAATCCAAGGAGCCATCATGTCTCTCCACCTCGAGAAAGCCCCCACCCTCGCCGCCCCCAAAGGCCCCCTCGCCATTATCGTGCTCGACGGCGTCGGCGTCGGTCGTCACGACGAGAGCGACGCCGTCTGGCTGGCCCGCACGCCCACCCTGGACCGCCTCGACCGGGTCGCCCTGAAGACCACGCTCCTCGCCCACGGCACCCACGTCGGCATGCCCTCGGACGACGACATGGGCAACAGCGAGGTCGGGCACAATGCCCTGGGCGCCGGACGCATCTTTGAACAGGGCGCCTCCTTGGTCGAGACCGCCATCAACACGGGCCGACTCTTCGAGTCCGACGTCTGGCTCGAGGCCGTCAGTCGCGCCGAGGCCGCCAAGCCGGGCACGCTGCACCTCCTGGGATTGCTCTCCGACGGCAACGTCCACTCCCACATCGACCACCTCTTCGCCATGATTCGCCATGCCGACCAAGACGGCATCGGGCGCTTGAGAGTGCACATCCTCCTGGACGGACGTGACGTCGGCAGCTTCACCGCGCTGGACTACGTCGCGCCCCTCGAGGCCCTGCTGGCCGAGGTCTCCGCGAAGCCGGCCCGCGACTACCGCATCGCCTCGGGCGGCGGGCGCATGTTCGTCACCATGGATCGCTACGAGTCCGACTGGGCGGTGGTCGAGCGCGGTTGGCGAGCCCATGTCCTGGGCGAGGGTCCGCAGTTCGAGAGCGCCACGGCGGCTATTCTGGCCGCCCGCGCCGAGACCAAGGATCTCAGCGACCAGTTCCTGCCGCCCTTCGTCGTGGTCGAACGCGACGCGGCCGGTCAGGTTGTGCCCGTCGGTGCCGTCGAGGACGGCGACAGCTTTTTCCTCTTCAACTTCCGCGGCGATCGCGCCATCCAAATCAGCAAGGCCTTCGAGAACGACGACTTCCCGGCCTTCGACCGAGTCCGCCGCCCAAACGTCCTCTACGCCGGCATGATGCAGTACGACGGCGACCTAAAACTCCCCCACCGCTTCCTGGTCACCCCTCCGCACATCGACCGCACCATGGGCGAGTACCTCTCGGCCGCCGGCCTCAAGCAGCTCGCCGTCGCCGAGACCCAGAAGTTCGGCCACGTGACCTACTTCTGGAACGGCAACCGCAGCGGCTGCTTCGACGACGCGCTGGAGCGCGCCATCGAGGTCCCCAGCGACCGCGTCGAGTTCTCGGAGCGGCCGTGGATGAAGGCCGCAGAGGTCACCGACACCATCATCGCCGAGCTGCAGAGCGGCCACTGGGACCTGGTGCGCATCAACTACGCCAACGGCGACATGGTCGGCCACACCGGCCACCGCGAGGCCGCCATCATCGCGGTCGAGAGCGTCGACCTCTGCCTCGAGCGGCTGCTCGAGGTCATCGAGGCGCTGGGCGGCGCCGCCATCATCACCGCCGACCACGGCAACGCCGACCAGATGATCCAAATCGACAAGAAGACCAAAGACTTCGCGCGCTACCCCGACGGCCGGCCCATGGAGCTCACGAGCCACACCCTCAACCCCGTGCCTCTTTGGATTTTCGACCCGCATCGGGTCGGCCTCTTCGTGCTGGACGAGGGGCTCGCCCAGCGCCGGCTCTCGAACGTGGCAGCGACGGCGCTGATGATGTTGGGGTACGAGGCGCCTCAGGGGTACGACCCATCGCTGGTCAAGCGGGCGTGAGGCCCTGACCCTGTCGCCCAGGGCTTTGCCCTGGGCTCGTATGGTTGTGCGGCCGTTGGTTGCCTGCGTCGATCCTCGGCGGTTGGGGGTGAACCTGAACGGACGCAAAATGCCCTCCATAAGCCGCTGACGCTGAGAGCAGCAATGGGAGCGCCGGCGGCCCGCCGGCACGCATGAACGAATTGCTGCCGCACACGGAGCCCATCAGCGAGCCAAGTGCAGTCGCGAGTCGCCCCAGGTTCCACTCCAAAAGCCGCTGACGCCGAGAGCAGCAATGGGAGCGCCGGCGGCCCGCCGGCACGCATGAACGAACGAGTCGCCCCAGGTTCCACCTGGGGCTGGGGATTGTTCGGCCCCCGAGGGGCCGATGCCGAGGGTCGGTTGTGCGGCCGTTGGTTGCCTGTGTCGATCCTCGGCGGTGGGGGTGAAACTGAACGGACGCAAAATGCCCTCCCAAAGCCGCTGACGCCGAGAGCAGCAATGGGAGCGCCGGCGGCCCGCCGGCACGTATGAACGAATCGCTGCCGCACCACGGAGCCCATCAGCGGGCCAAGTGCAGTCGCGAGTCGCCCCAGGTTGCACCTTGGGCTGGGGATTGTTCGGCCCCCGTGGGGCCCATGCCGAGGACCGTTCTTTATAGATAGATAGCGCGCGACCATTCTCGGCGAAGTGTGGTTGGCTGGGCGCGACACCCCGACCTCACCCCAACCCCGACCTCCTCCACCACCCTCAGCTCGCCGGACTTCACACCCTCGAACACCATCGCCCCCAACGACAATTCGCGGATGCCGACGCTCATTAGTCGCACAAACGTTGGGGAAAATTGGCTGCGCCGACACGGGTTGACGTGTTTTGACCAGAACAGGTACCGTTTCTTCGATTCTGAGAAGTCGTGACACCCGAACTTGCAACTGTTAAGTTGGAGCTTAAGTTTTGTCGACGCCGAACACACCGAAGGTTGTCACAACGGGTGATTCCCTCACGTTGGAGTGGGCGTTTACCGCAACTGGAAAGTATCCAGCTGAGGATTTTATCAACGGACTGCCAACAGGGTTTGAATCGGAAAGAATAGGGTTGTTCCGTCTTTTCGAGAAGTTGGCTAGCACAGGGATAATCCGAAACAAGGAGCTTTTTAAGAAGGTCGAGGGCACACAGCTTTTTGAATTCAAAAGAGGCCAACTTCGTGTGCTGTGCGCATACAACCCCCAGCGACGTGGAACCATGTTCCTCCTTGCAGGGGAAATAAAGAAGACAGGAAAACTGTCCCCTTCAACGATCACTCGCGCGCAAGACGTGCTCGATCACATGGTCTCACTGGAAGAGGCGGAGACGAAACCATGAGCCAAAAGAGCACCACAATCGAAGACTTCCTCATCGATGATGAATCCAAAGCACTCTATGCTGAGGAAACTCTTGTCATTGATGCTCTTGAAACCGTTTGTGAGTGGATGGAAGCAGCGAACTGCAGCCGGGCGGAGCTTGCTCGTCGTTTAGGGATATCCGCGGCTGCGGTCACGTTGATGTTCAAGGCTGAAACCCTGGGTCTCAGGCGACTCGCTCGAATTGCGCATGTCCTGGGTGGCGTGGCGAAGGTTGAGATTTGCAGGGTAGAGGCGCAAGAGCAGTCCAATATCTGCGAAGATGAGCAATCAAGAGAGAGGACTGCTTGTTCGGAACCCAAGTACTTCGTCGATTGCCAAGACCTCCCCAATGACCTCTTCATTTCCAAGCACACGGTCCTGAACTGCAATCAACAAGTCACGCTCGCCCAAGCTGCCCACGCATACTTTGGACCTCGTAAAACGCTACACTCTGCTTCGACGACGACGCGACTCGATGAAGCGAATTCGGGTGGGCTCACAATGGGTCGACGAGTGGAGGATGCTGCATGACCTTGAAGTGCGATTGGTTCGTGCTGTGCCAGCAGGTGATCTGGGACAAGGGGACGGATGCCCTTACCCTCGTGAACTGTCTTGAGCAAGTCACGAGCTCAAGCTTCCCCTCACTTCATCACGGGTTCGCGTTTGCGGCCCGGTTTACTTGGGCAGGCGAGCCGCTGAAAGAACCTCTCGATACACACTTCAAGCTCGTGCGTTGGTCGGAGATGGACGACAAACAAACGACCGTCATCGAGCTAGATGGACGTCTGGAGCCGGAAACTACTCTCGCGAGGGTGTTTACCAACTTCAGTTTCATGAAGTTGAATCGACCCGAAAGGGTTTGGTTCGGGCTCGAATCTCGGGTTGGTGGAGGTCGTTGGCGAAAAGGTCCAGCGGTCTCTGTCGACGTCAAAGAGATGGACAAAGGGCTTGCCGTTCGGGTTCAACGAGGGATGGAGCGGCTTCGCAAAAGCATGGAAGAGGAGTTGGCTACAACCCTTCCACCCGACTCCGACTGACGCCCGTCCTTCATCCTTGGCCACAAACAGACCCCTACCGTCGAGACCTTCGACCGACCACGTGCGAGCCGTCACCCCAACACCTCGACCAGCTCCGCCACCACCCTCAGCGCGCCCGACTCCTCCCCCTCGAACACCATCGCCTCGAACGATGGCTCGAATGACACCGGCCTCAACACGATCCGCGTATGCCGCCACTCTTCCGTCTCACGCTCGAGCATCTCGGACTCGTAGAGCTTCACGGTAAAAGTCCCCAGCTCGGGGTCGGCGATGTCCTCGTGCTGCGCCAGCACGATCTGGCCTTCCCACGTCCCCACAGCCTCCAACCGCCACACACACCACGCCCCGTTCGGGATTCGACGGTTCATCGACTCCCCCACCACCTGGGCCACGAACAACCCCAGCGCCGGCTTGGTGCGGCCGTTCAAGGCGACCCATTCGACGCCTGACGGGTTCACGACCTCCTCGTGCTGCAGCACCTCGCCGACGGCCTGGGCGTCGGAGAACCGCCCCGCGGCCACCTTCAGCGTGTAGAGGGGAACCGCGTTGACGAAGGGAAGAACGTCCTCGAGCGGCACCCGCTCGAACGGCAACACCTTGGCGCCAACTTCGTCGTCCTTCTTCCGGTCCTTCTGATTACTGTCCGTCTTATTACTATTGATGCGCGCGTACACCTCGTTCAGCAGTCGCGTCGTCAGGAACTTTCGCAGCTCGGTGTCCTGGAAGAAGAGCGTGACGAAATCGCCGTTCTCCTCCAGGTGCTCCGTCATCTTGTCCTCGAGCGCCGGGTTGAAGATGTGCGCGAAGTTGGCCTTGTCGTTGGCCTCGGCCCCGAGCCGCACCTCGTCGGAGCTCACCAGCGCATCGGCGACCCCGCTCAGCGTGTTGTTGATGTGGTCAGGCAGGTTCAGCCCAAAGCGCTGATTGAGCGCGTCGATGATCGTCGAGAGCAGCACCTTGGGGCTCGCCCCAGCACCAGTCCCCGTCGCTCCCGGTCCCGTGAGCGCTCCGCCCTCGTCCTGCTGCAAGTCCAGGTCGCCTTCGGCGTCTTTCTGCAGCTTCAGGGACGCCAGGATCACATCGTCGTCGAGGTCGAGGGCCCCGCCGGTCTCGGGCCTCGGCAGCTTCGTGAGCAGCATGCGCCCAAAGGCGTAGAGCTTCTCCAACGCTGGATCCTGAAAGGGCACGATCTGGGCGAGGAAGCTGTAGAGGTTCTTGTAGGCGACGAGCCGGCTCCGAAACGCCTCCTGCAGCTCGACGCGCTCGTCGTCGTTGCCGCCCAGAGCTTTGAAGCGGTCGACGGCGGGATCGAGCCAGCCGTTCAGCTTCGCGTGGCTCGATGGGCTCACGGTGTTGGGGAGCTGGTAGAAGACTGCGGCAAACCCATTGACCTCGGACTCGGAAAAGACTTGAGCCTCAGCCAGCTCGTGCTGCAGGTCATAGAGGCGCTGCGGGTCTACCTCGTCCGCGGTGGTCGTCGTCTCATAGTAGTCCTGGAACGACGCCAGGATCCCCTCTCGCTCGTTCACGAAGTCCAGGACGAAGGTCTGCTCCTTGCCCGCCGCCATGCGATTGAGCCGCGACAGCGTCTGCACCGCCTGAATGCCCGAGAGCCGCTTGTCCACGTACATCGCGCAGAGCAGCGGCTGGTCGAAGCCCGTCTGATACTTGTTCGCCACCAGCAGCACCTGGTAGCCGTCGGAGGCGAACTTCTCCGGCAGCTCGCCCTCCTTGATCCCCTCGTTCATGCCGACCTCGGTGTAGGTCGCCATGGGCGTGTCGGCGTCTGTGACCTCGCCCGAGAACGCGACGAGGCAGCGGATGTTGGTGTAGCCCATCTCGGCGATGTAGCCGTCGAAGCTGAGCTTGTACTTCACCGCCTGGAGCCTAGACCCCGTGACGACCATCGCCTTCGCCTTGCCGCCGAGCTGGTGGGCGACCGTGCTGCGGAAGTGCTCGATGATGAGCTGGGTCTTCTGCGAGATGTTCGTGGGGTGCAGGTTGACGTACTTCGCCAACGCCGAGGACGCCTTGCGCTTGTCGAGCTGCGGATCGTCCGCCACCGCTTTGGCCAGCTTGAAGAAGCGGTTGTAGGTCGTGTAGCCCAGCAGCACGTCGAGGATGAACTTCTCCTCGATGGCCTGTCGCATGGAGTACAGATGGAAAGGCGCCGGCTTTCCGTCTGGCCCTCTGTGGCCGAACATCTCGAGGGTCTTGTGCTTCGGGGTCGCCGTGAAGGCGAAAAAGCTCATATTGGGCTGCGGCCCGCGCAACAGGGCTTTGCGGAGGGCGAGCTGGTCGGGGGTCGAGAGCTCCTCCCCCTCATCCCAATCGAGCTGCTGCTCGCTGAGCTTCTCGTCCAGGCTGCTGTCGGCCAGCATCTCCTTGACGTTTACCGCCATCTCGCCGCTCTGCGACGAGTGGGCCTCGTCGACGATGAGCGCATAGCGACGGTCCGGAAGCGCCTCGACCTTGCCCTGAATGAACCCGAACTTGTGGATCGTCGAGATGATGATCGGCGTGCCGGTGGCCAACGCCGCGGCCAATTGCTCCGAGTTCTGGTCGATCTTCTCGACGACCCCGTCCTTGTGGTCGAACTGGTAGATGGTGTTCTGGAG
>PFUG01000500.1 GCA_002789955.1 Deltaproteobacteria bacterium CG_4_9_14_3_um_filter_63_12
TCTGTCAGGGCCCCAGGATAGGATTCACATTTCCATGTTTACCTCCAATTCTCTGCGCCATGCTCGGCGCACCCTTCCTCCCTCGCTCCTCGGCGTACCGGTGTACGCCTGCGTCGCTCGGTCGTCGGCTCCTTGCACCTTGGGCATTTCCGAACGGGCACTCAAAATATGTCCTTTGGGAAGATCGCGTGTTTCGCTGAGATCGGTGGAGATGCGACCGAACTCTGAATTTCAAGATGGACTCTAGCCTACCAGCAGTCGTAAGTGTGGGTGTCGCGCTGGTCGATCACGCCGTCGCCGTCGACGTCGGTCGTCTCTTCCTGCAGGTTCCCACCGTCGTCGTAGCGCTGGACCATGACGTGGTCGGGGATTGCATTGTTGTCTTTGTCGAGGAGCGTGGTGACGGTGTACTTGGTGTACTGGTAGTCGAAGCCATAGATCTCGTCGACGCGGCCATCGTTCTCGTTGTCTCGCGCGATGGAGTAGATGCTGCCGTCATCGTTGTAGGTGTAGGCACGCACCCAATCGACGTGGTTGTCGGCCCCTTGGTCGACCTCGAGGCGCTCTAGGCGACCTTCGGAGTCGTTGAGGTAGAAGTAGAACCAGTCGGGGGTGGTGTCGGCATCCGTGAACACCTTTTTTAGAACGAGGAAGTTGGTGTCTTGGTCGTAGAAATAGTCCTCGATGGTGTCGACGACTCCGTTGGCGTCGGTGTCGAGCTCTTTGCGGACCAGCAAATTGGTAGCCGGGTCGACGGTGTAGGTCTCGATCTCGTTGATCGTACCATCGTTGCCGTCGTCGATGTCGACACGGGTGAGGTTCTCGTCGGTCCAGTTCTTGGTCTCGACGCGGTCGATGGCCATCACGTCTTGCGACAGGATCTCAACCGTCACCTGGCAGGAGCCTGGATAGTGTTTCGGCTCGTCCTCGGTGCAAGCCAGCACTGTCGTTGCGAGGGCGAGAAAAAGTAGGGATTGGAACAGCCGAACACAGGTCATGATCATCTCCGCGAGGGGTTGGGCTCAGGGTAACGAATCTCGACGGGGAAAGGTATCGAGAAGGGCGTTTGCCTGGTGATCGTGTGCAAGCATGGCAGCGGGTCGGATTCGCTCGCTTTCCAGCACGGCGCTCGCTCGAGGCGGGCGAGCTGAAGTGCTTGCGCTTGCGATCCCACCAACTTGTTCATCGCGCGAAGCGCGCACGGAGCCGAGGGCCGAACACGACTCCCATCCCGGCAAGGATCAAGAGCCCCAGGAGCCACGAGGTGATACGATAAATCCACCGGTAGGCGGAGTTGCCTTCGCGCAGGACCTCTACCTCTTCCAGATAGATGACCTCGCACGCTCCTCCGCCCGTGTCCTCGCGATTGGTGCTGGACTTCATGCTGAACTCTTCGGCATCGAGCAACGTGAACGAGTCTTCGGAGAGCTTGGCGTGCACGTTGACGAGCTTGCCGCGCATCCGAATCTGGTCGCCGGCCATCAAGCCATCGAGGACGTCGCTGACGTCGTCGCTGGCGGGGATGAGGTGGTTGTTGGAGAGCTCGTCGTCTTTGATGTGGGTCTTTTGGTATTGGATGAAGCAAAAACGGCCGCGCTGCGAGAACTTCAGGTCTTCAGCCTGGTAAACCAAGCTGAAGGCGTTCCATCCCCAGATCATGCAGATGTCATAGGGGATGACGCGGTCGCTGCGCGAGAGGCCAAACGTTCCATATTCGCGCTTGCTGACGATGAATCCGGTGATCTCGTAGTCGAAGGTCGGCGTCATGTGGAAATCGTAACCGTAGCGCGTAAGGTCGATCCCATGGCCATCTGCGACTGGCGTTTGAACGGGGGGGGTGTGGACGGCGGGGACGATCTCGTCGACGGCTCGATAGCGGTCGCGCAGCAGCCAGCTTAGAAACAGTAGCGCCGTCAGGACGAGGAGCGCAACCCAGTAGTATCGCCACGCCGAGGGTGGCTCCACCAAGCTTGCTCGCCTCGGGGCGACGGCCGTATTTTGTTCGTTGTCCGGCACCGCTCCCGCGGTCGTCGCCTCGCATCGGGCGCGGGCTCGCGTTCTCGATGTGTCGATGGGCTCGGGCGGTGGTGGATTGAGTAGCGCTTCGGCCTCGAGCGCCAGCTCGTGCCCCGGATGGTGTTTGACCAGGTACACGAGCATGGACTTGGCCGCGTCAGGCCGATCGCAGCGGTCTCTCAGCAGTAGGGCGCCTCGCATGAGCCACGAAGGGGTCTCTACGTTCTCTCGGTCGATCGAGGCCGCGTGTCGGCACAGCCGTGCGGCGTCGATGAGATTGCCGGTGCGCTCGAGGTGATGGGAGGTCTGGATTGCCTCGTCCGCGCCGAGTTTCTTGAGGGCTCCCGCGGCGACGACACGCCGGTAGGCCTCGGTGGCGAGCAGCGAGTCGTCGTTCGCCAGCGCCGAGGTCAGGGCCTCGAGTGGGTCGTCGATACCCAATTCAGGTTCGGGCGCAAAGCGTTCAGGAGCTGGTGGGGAATCGGATTCCATCGTCTCAGGGAGCCGGAGGGAGTGAGCAGTATCGAGAGGTGTATCAGCGCAGAGGGGACTGCGTCTATCCTGCGAGCCCCTCGGGGGTGGCGAGAGGTCTTTGGGGTCTCTTGTCGGCTGACGTGTCACATTGTCGCACGGCGTGGGCGCCGCGCCGATTTGCGGGGGCACGGCGGTCGAGTCTCTGCGGGCAAATGCAGTGAAGGCAGTGAACGTAGGGAGAATCTCGGCAGGGGCACGACGATTGCTTGCGGTTTGCTTCTTGCTCATGCAGGATGAGCCCAGAACCCTGACAAGAGAGGAGGAGCGACGATGGCGCCCCCGCAAAGTAGACTCGGTGACAACGCGAAGATCTCAGGAGACGCTCATGGCTGTCCGGCTTGCCCCCACACCTGTGTTGGCCCGGCGATCGCGGGTTCGCCGAACGTCTTCGCCAATTCGATGAACGCCCTGCGTGTAGCCCCGGATCCTGGAATCCACGCGGCCTGCTGCGATGGCAACATTTGGCAGACCATGGTGGGTTCAGGCACGGTGTTCATCAACAGCTGCCCAGCAGTGCGAAAAGACGATGCCACCCAGCACTGCGGAGGGATCGGCAAGATGATCGCGGGCAGCCCGAACGTCTTTACGGGCGGCTGAGCAATCGCCTGGCTGTGTTGAAGCCTGGTGTGGAAACCGAAAGCGGGCAGTGGCGATGGCCGGCCAGCGAGTCTCCAAAAGACCGAGGCTTGGCTACAAGAGAGAAGAAGGCGTAAGGGGGTCCGGGGGACGAAGCCCCCCGGCGGGTCAGGGCAGAGCCCTGCCTCCCTAAAGAGCGGCACCCGAGATCGGTCGTTCGCTTGGCAACGAGGGTAGAGGTTCAGCGAGGCAGATACGGGCTGAGGACCTGAGTGAGTTGTGGCCGGGCTGCTTCAACGGCGTCACGAACCGTCTCCATCGTGACCAGCTCACCGAAGACGACGCCGACGATGTAGCGGTCTTCGATGCCGGACATGTAGACGTTCTCGCCTTCCTCTCCTTCGGTCATCTCAGAGAACCGAGCCTGTGGATGGAAGGAGGGGGAGGAACCGACGTGCGCGATCAGGCGCCCGTTCTGGTTGAGCATGAACCCGACTCGCCCCATCCCCTGACGGACAATGGAGTGCAATATGTTGTGGACTTGTCGGAGCGTCTCCTGATCCATGCCTTTCTCCTCGAGCTCGGTTCGCTTTTGGCCCTGAAACGTCTACCATCGGCGGTCGAGGTGGTCAATCTGAAGGTTCTACTAGCCTCAAATAGAGCGTATCACGGCTCACGGTCGTCACTCTGCCCACCTGGCCACTTCCCCATGTGAATGCGGGAGTGTTGCTCACATCCTGACCGCAGCCCTTCGGGTCTACACGACTCTCTGCCAGCCGTGGCGGCGAGCGGCCCGACGATGTTCGTTCGTTTGCTCTAGCATGTGACAAGGTCATGTCCGAATCCTCGCGCTTCGTCTCTTCTCTTTCTCGCCCAGCCTCCACACTTGGCGCTCGAGTCCCCGAGTTTGTGCTGGTGGGGATGATCTTGTGTGTGGTCGCCATCCTGGTGCTGCCACTCAGCGCCTGGATGCTGGACCTCTTACTGGCTTCGAACCTCTGCTTGGCCGTGGTGATCTTGCTCGTGGCCCTGGCGGTCGAACGTCCGCTGTCCATCAGCACGTTCCCAGCAATGCTGCTCATCACGACGTTGACACGGCTCGGCCTCAACGTCTCGAGTACTCGCCTCATTCTGCGGGATGGCTATGCCGGTGATGTCATCTCGGCCTTTTCGTCCTGGGTCGTAGGCGGCAGCCTGATCGTGGGCGTGGTCATCTTCCTCATTCTCACGGTCGTTCAGTTCGTCGTGATCGCGAAGGGAGGGGAGCGGGTCGCCGAGGTCGCGGCTCGGTTCACGCTGGACGCGATGCCTGGACGGCAAATGGCTATCGACGCCGACCAGCGTGCCGGCTCCTCATCTCGCGAGCAGACCCACCGCGCTCGAGAGCAGCTGCAACAGGAGAGCCGTTTCTACGGGGCGATGGACGGCGCCATGAAGTTCGTAAAGGGCGATGCCATCGCAGGCCTCTTCATCCTGGGGGTGGACCTGCTGGGGGGGATTGCGGTGGGAATCTTGGAGAGAGGCACCAGCCCATTGGAGGCGCTGGAGATCTACGGACGTCTGACGATCGGCGACGGGCTCATCACACAGATTCCCGCGTTGTTGCTTGCGACCAGCGCGGCGTTCGTGGTGACTCGCGTTGCGAGCTCGACCGAGGACGGCACCGCAACGCCTCTCGCGCAGGAGCTCTTTGGACAGCTCGGCGAACAACCGCGAGTCTTTGCCGCAGCCGCGATGTTCATGGCCGGACTCGCCCTGCTCCCTGGCCTGCCCGGTATCCCCTTCATCCTTCTGGCCTTGCTCCTCACTGGCTTGTCGATGCGAAAGTCAAAGAGGGGGGCTGTCGAGCGCAGTGCGACCTCTGCAGAGGAGGTGCTTCCGGCCAAGCTCGCGGTTTACTTGCCGCCAAGCGCAGGCGCCGAAACGCGAGCGGCATTGGTCGTTCAAGTCGATGCGCTCTTTCGCTCACGGGGCCTAGAGCCTCCAGACCTCCAACTCGCCGAGGCCGATGGAGAGGGGTTTACGGTGGAGTTGGATGGGTTGTTGGTGGAGCGGACGAGCTCCTCGACTGAGGAATTGCTGGCGCTAATCGAAGACCTCCTGCCCCATGTGCTGACGATGCGGGAGGTGACCCAGCTGTTGACACGCTGGCGAGACCGGGAGCCTGCACTCATCGATGCCGCGGTGCCGCGGCACCTTTCCCTCTACGAATTCACTATGGCTTTGCGACGACTGGTCGCCGATGGGCTGAGCATCCAGGCGTTGGACACCCTCCTGGAGGTGGTGCTGAGCCTTCCGCAGGGCAGCGACGAGGAGCGCTTGCACCAGGAGATGAGGGTCGCCCTTGGTTACCAAGTGGGCCGTCGATTGATTTCGGAGGAGCGAACTCTGCTCTTGTTGGCAGAGGACGTGCGTCGTGTGCTTGAGGGCGCGTTGGTGAGTGAGGGAACGTCGAGGTTGAACCTAAGCGCCGCGATCCAGAACGAGATCATCGACGCCATCCTGGTGGATGTGCGAGCGTTGGATGCGAGCGCTCGCGTCGCAGTGGTGACGAGCAAGAACACGCGCGCGGCTGTCGAGAGGATGCTCGCCTCGAGAGTCGCCGACGTCCTCGTTGTCGCCATCGAAGAGATGTCGCGTGCAGAGGCGCTCGGACTTAGGGTTCCGATCCGAAAGACGACCTCGATGATACGGACCTGATTCGGGGGTGAAGCTGCGCTGCATACCAACCTGATCTTGACGCAGTGCGCGCGGCATTCTAAGAGTGGCCTGCCTGAATCCTCCCATCCCCCATCGCCTGAGAAATGAATGTTCCAGGAGATCCTGCAGAAAATCAGCACGCACGTTGATGGAGTCATGGGGTGTATGCTGCTCGATCACGACTCGGTACCGATCTCTCAGATCTTTCCGAACGTTGACGAAGAGAGCATCACGATGATGGCGGTGGAGGTGACTAATCTCCTGGCCTCCCTGAAGAAACGTAACGCGCTCGAGGAGATGGGGCAGGTCGAAGAGTTCATGCTGACCACAGAGAGGCTCACCGCTTTGTGTCGCATAGTCGGAGGGGAGTACATTCTCCTTCTGGCCCTCGCCCCCAACGCCGATATCGAAAGAGGACGCACGATGTTGCGCCTCATGAGCCCTTGGATTGAAAAGATCCTCTGACCTTCAGCCCTTTGGATTCGCATGTACAGCACCAACACCTTCCGCAAGAATCTCAAGATCGAAATCAACGGCGAGCCTTACGTCATCGTCGAATGCCAGCACGTCAAACCCGGTAAGGGCGTCGCGTTCGTCAAGACCAAGTACAAGAACTTGATCACGGGAGCTGTGCTGTTGCAGAACTTCCGCTCAGGAGACGTCGTCGGAAAGCCGAATCTCGAAGAGCGCGAGATGCAGTTCCTCTACCGAGAGGGCGAGATGATGGTCTTCATGGACACCGACAACTACGACCAGATCTCCATTGAGGAGAGCAAGATCGAGGACGAGGCGCTGTACCTGAAAGACAATCAGGATGTGACGGTTCTCTTCTTCAACGACAAGGCGATCAGCCTCGACCTGCCGAACTTCGTCATCCTCGACGTGACCCAGACCGATCCGGGCGTCAAAGGGGACACGGCGAGCGGCGGCAGCAAGCCGGCCACGTTGGAGACGGGTTTGGTGGTCCAGGTTCCGCTGTACCTCAATGAAGGCGAGACCATCAAGGTGGACACTCGTACGGGGCAGTTCGTCGAGCGCGTAAAGGCGAAGTAGCGACCTGGGTTGAGGGCCAAACGAAAAAAGCCCGGCTAGAAGCCGGGCTTTTTTCGTTTGACGGTCGCGTCTACGGAACGACGGGGTCCACGGCGGGCGGACAGTAGGAGAAGTCTTGTCCAGGCATTATGCAGTGACTGGTGTCCGCAGGGGCGACCGAGCAATCTGCGGGCGTCAAGCAGCCATTGCAGACGAGGATGGGGAAGTTGAAGGTGTTGGACTCCACTTCGGTGTCGGAGGTGGTGACTCCGAAGAGCTTGAGCTTGACCATCACAGTGAGTGTACTGCCCGGCGAGACGACCTGCTGCAGCGCCGTCACGTGGGTCGAGTTCAGGACGCTCATGCCGAATGTGGCCTTACCACCATTGGGTTCAATCACCGCACCGCCGATCGGTAGATCGTAGCCGCGGAAGATCGAGGCGACTTCAGCGGGGATAGCGGCGGCGGTAATCAACTCGAAGTCGACCTGGGCCTCGGTGATGATGACGTTGTTGCCTTCGACCGCGAGGTTGTTGAAGACCGCCCCTGAGCCGCCTGTAGTCTTTCCTTGGGCCCCGACGGTGCTCGAGCTCGGCGCGACGTTCTGCAGGTTCGGCGCAAGTACGTAACCACTCGCTATGGAGACATCCAGGACACCCTCGGTAAGAAAGGCGGCAGGATCCGTGCTCAAGACGCAACTTGAGTCCGAGAGTGCCGCGCCCCGGATGAGGATCATGGTGGGCTGCTCCGCGCACCCAGCTGCAACCAGGGTCAGCAACAGCGCCGACAGCCCGACCCCAGCGCGAAGTGTGTTCTCAATTCCCTTGTAGCGACTCATCGCAAAACTCCTGTTTGGGAGCCATTCTCGAAGCTCGTTCGAGTAGAATAGCAGTTCCGGTATCTCAAGTCTGTAGCTCGATTTCGTACCGCGAGGCGAGCCGAGAGGGCTCGCCTCCGATTCCTTGCAGTGGTTACTTGTTCTGCTCCGCTTCTTCCTCGCTGAGTGGAGCGATGAAGGTCCCAGGACCGGACATGCCGATGCTCGACTCGCGGTTGATGATCCTGGGGGTGATGAAGATGAGCAGCTCGGTGCGATTGTCGGTCTCGTTGGTCTTGCGGAAGAAGTAGCCGATGATGGGAATCGAACCGAAGAAGGGAACCGTGTTCAAGCCTTGTGCGGTATTTCGGGTGTAGATACCGCCGATGACCGTGGTGTCACCATCTGGAACCAAGAGCTGAGTGTGCGCCTCTTTCCGGATGATGGAGGGATCTCCCTGCGCACCGGTGTTGGAGAAGTCCGGCTCGTTCTTGGTCACGTCGATGATGAGGAAGATGTTTCCGTCCTTAGTGACGTGGGGCTGAACCGAGAGGTTCAACTTCGCGTCGAAGAAGACGGTCTGCACACCAGCGGCGCTGACGACGGAGACTGGGATGCTGACGCCCTGTTCGATGCTGGCTTTGACGTTGTCGAGGGTCATCACGCGGGGAGCGCTGACGATCTTCACGAAGCCTTTCTCCTCCAGAGCGCTGAGGCGGAGGTTGAGGTTCACGGAGCCGCCGACCGAGCCGAAGGTCATGCCGAGGGCACCACCAGAGCCGGTGCCGACTGCTGCGGGAAGATTGACCGCGAAGTTCGGGCTCGCGGTGGTGCCAGAGTTGGAGTCATTGGTGGAGCCACCGGCGACGCCGATGCTGGAGGGGAACACGAGACCAGTGGGGTTACCGTTTGCGGGGCTGAAGGAGAAGTCCCCTCCCCACTGCACGCCCATCTCCTTGCTGTAGTTCGATTGAGTCTCGACGATGCGCGCTTCGATGAGGATCTGCGGAGTCTGAGTGTCGAGGCTCTCGACGAGGATCTCAGCGGCGTTGAGGTTGACCCCGACGTCCTTGATGATGAGGGTGTTGGTTCGTGCGTCGATCTGCACGCTGCCACGCTCGGAGAGGAGCCCGTCGACGTTTTTTTGGAGGTCGGCGGCCGTTGCGTAGTTCACTGGAATCAACCGGACTTCGAGGGGCTCGAGTTTGTCGCGAACGATGGCGGCTTCGAGCGCTCGGCGTTGCTCTTCTTGGAAGACCTCGATCTTGGCTACCCAGATGATGCTCCCTTCTTGGCGCATGCCGAGATTCTGAGCTCGCAAGATGATATCGAGGGCTTGATCGAGGGGGACGCTCTTGAGGGAGAGGGTGACCTTCCCTGAGACGTCCGGACTGGTGACGATGGAGACCCCGACCTCATCGGCGATGAGCCGCAGAAGATCGTTGATGTCTGCATCTCGCACGTCGAGGGTGATCCGACGTCGCGCCAGGCGAGTGCTGTCCAGCTTCTCTCGCTTACCGAACTTCACCGTGATGTCGTCCTGTTCGAGGTCGGCGCTGGCTTCAAGTTGAGGCTCAGCGGCGGCGATACGGACGCGTTTGCGGCGGTCGATGAAGGTGCTCGTGTCGGTGACTGTGGATGGATTGCTGGCGAACGCGCTGTCCTCGACCTGGGTGAATTCCCAGACCAGACCACTGCCGTTGGAGCGCACGACCTCCGAGCCCGCGCCGTCGATCTCGGCGACCAAGGTAACGTCACCGTTCTCGCTGTAGGTGCTGATGAAGTTGACGGGACCCTTGAAGGCGCGGGTGTCGAGCTTGCGTTTCAGGCTGTCGGGGAGGTTGGCGGCTCGGAGGACGAGCTTGGCCTGTCCATCGGCCCACGGACTCGTGTGGTAGTCTGCTTTTCCAGCGGTCTCGACGATGATGCGGCTGAGCGAGCCGTCCTTTTCGAAGCGGATGTCGCGGACTTCGATGGCGCTCTCGGTGGTGTTGTCGAGCGGTGCGCCCTTGCTGGACACGACTGTTCCACCCACGTTTTCGTCGAGGGGAGCTTGGGCTGCGAGGGCCTGGGCGTTCTCGAGCTTCTCTTTACTCGTCTCGAGAGCTTTGACTTGCTCACGGAGCTGGTTGAGCTCGGCAACCGATTTCTGGGAGGCTTCCAAGTCCGATTTGAGTCTGGCGATTTCGGCCTCAGCGGCCTTGGAGTCGACCATCTTGCTCTTCAGCTTGACGAGCTCTTCGCGAGCGGCGTCAGCCTCTTCGATCTGGGCACGCAGTCGGGCGACTTCTTCCTCGGCCTTCTCTGTGTCGGCGACTTTGACGCGGAGCTGTTTCAGCTCTTTGCGAGCGGACTCAGCCTCAGCCAGCGTCTTTTTCAGCTTCTCGATCTCGGCCTCGGTCTTTTTGGCCGCCTCGGCTTGCAGGCGCATGGCATCCAGTTCGGCTTGGATTCGATCGGTCTCTTGAGTGCGGACCTCGAGCTCGCTCTTGGCGGCCTCGCCCTCAGCAACCTGTTGTTTCAGCAGTTGCACCTCGGCGCGCAGAGCCTCTTCCCGGGCGGCGGATTCGACCAGCTTCTGCTTGGTGTTTTGCGCCATCTCATTGAGTTGAGTGATCTCCTCGCTGAACTTGTCTTCGCGAGCTTTGGCTGCGAGTTCGGTCTGCTGGGATTGCTCGACGAGTTGTGCGAACTCAGAGTTGTTTTGCTCGAGCTTCTTGCCCAGTTGGTCGACTTCACCTTCGAGCCGCCGTTGCTTCTTGAGCGCGGAGTTGAGTTCGGCTTGTTTCTCAGTGAACGCGGCCCCTCCAGTGGGATCGTTGTTCATCTCGACGGAGGTCTGCAGCGCGGCGAGCTCTTCGCGCAACGAGGCTTCGGTCTGCTTCGCGTCGGCGAGTTGGCCCTCTTTGGTCTCGATGAGAGAGGTCACGGCGACGCGCTCTTTTTCGCGATCGTCCTTGAGGGTCTCGTACTTGGCTTGGAGCTCGTCTTCACGATCTTTGGAGCGTTGGAGCGCGGCTTCACGTTCGGCGAGAGCGGTCTGCAGGGTGTCGACCTCTGCCTCGAGCTCGGTCTGCAGCTTGGCCTGACGTCGCTTGAGTTCGTTCATCTCGACCTGACTGTCTTTTGCTTCCTGCTCAGTGGACTTGTTGGCGTCCATCTGTGCACGGAGAGTGGACTCTTGCTCTTTGAGCTTGGCCAGCTCGGCCTCTTTCACCTTGAGCTCGGCTTCACGCGCAGCGAGGGCCTCACTGAGTTCTTGGATCTTGACGTCGGACTTACCTTTGAGCTCTTTGGCCTTGCGCTGGGCGTCCTCCATCTCGGCCTTCTTGTTGACCAAGTCAGACTCGAGCGAGGTGACCTTGGTCTCCATGGCAGTCTGGAACTGCTCGAGCTTCTCTTGAAGCGAGTCGACTTCGCGGGTCGCGTCCTTGAGCATGCGCTCGGCCTGGGCGAGGTTCTTCTCGGCCTCGAGGTTGCCGTTGGCGACTTGCTCTTGATATTTCGTAAGCTCGGTCTCCAGCAGCGCCCTCTGGGTGTTGGCTTGTGCGATCTCTACGTTCATGCGCTCGACGGAGTCGTCTTCTTTGCTGTTGGTCAGCTCTTTCTTGAGCTTGTCAACTTCGGTGGACAGTTCCTTGGCGCGGGTTTCTGCGACCTCGGCTCGTCTTGCCGCTTCGTCGCGCTCACCGCCGAGCTTCGAGATGAGTTGTTTGGCTTCGACGTTCTCGGCCTGCAAGGCTTCGAGTTGCCCTCCCAAGGACGCAACCGTCTCAGAGACGGACGACACCTCGCTGTTGAGGCTTGCAGCCCGATCTTGCTCAGCGGTCAGTGCGCCGCGAAGTGTCTCCAGCTCGGCTTTGGCTTTGGCGAGCGCCTCGAGGTCTTTGCGATTGGTTTCTGCAGACTTCGTACTGCTCTCGAGGGCCTCGGACTCGCCAGACTTGATCTTGCTTTCGAGGGCAGCCTTTTGCGACTTCAGCTCGTCGAGCGAGACCTGTGAAGCCGACTGAGCTTCCTGCAGAGTCTTTAGGTCTCGTTGGGCGCCTTCGAGCGCCGCCATGGCTCTCTGCAGCTCGACTTCGCGGCTGTCGCTCTTGTCCTCGTCGCCTCTTACGGTGCGATTTTCCGCGCCGACCGCCACGACAATGGATTGAGCCGTCGCGCTGACATCGTAGGTCGCCTCTCCCTCGAGGCTGACGATGACGCGGCAGCGATCCGACTGCCCGCTCTTCTGTGAGCTGACCGAGGCCTGATCGATCACACCGTTCCCAATGTCGACCGAGCGAGCCGTTGGAGCCTTACAATCTGACACTTCGACCAGCAATCGGGATGGATTGCGCAGCTTGAAGACCGAGAATGTGGGCTCCTCGGCGACCTCAATGGTCAAAAGCGTCGCGTTGTCCGTCTCCTCGAAGACGAGTCCGGTCACCTCGTTGCTTCCTCCCGAACCCGCAAGCGCGAGTGGTGCCGGTACCATGAGCGCGACCACGAGCGCCATTGCGCCGCTTAACTTCCTTGTTTTTGTCCGTCTCATTATTACACCTAGCGTGTCGCCACAGGGTTACTTCAACTCGATGTGAAGGCCTGCAGCCAATTCGGGGTGAAGCTTCATGACAACTCGCTCCGAGGCATTGAGCGAGTCGAACTGCAAAATTTCGATTTCGTTACGGCGGATATCTACGAGCACCCCATTGCGGTTTCCGATGAGATCGCCCTTCTTGACGGTGTGGGGCTGCTTCTCTGGATCGATGAGGAGCGCTTTGGGTTTGGCGGTGTTGGTCACCACCGCGACGAGCGCGAAGTCTCTTACGTCGAACCGTTGCGCGGGGAGAAGGACCTCTTCCTCGATCATGTTTTCTTGTTGTTCAAGGGATTCCTGGCGTTCTCGCTCCGCGATGATCTCCTGGACGAACCCATAGAAGGGGTCACGTCCCTCGGACGGACGCCGTTCCCAATTCCGTCGTGGAACCCATGAGATTCCTTCCGGCCCTTCGACGCGGGCACTTTTCGGTCCTGAAGCGGCGGCCGCGTTCTTCGACTTTGAACTCTTGCTTTCGCTTGGCCGGGCACCCTTGTTGGCGGGGGGGGGGGCCTGCTTTACGACATCATCTTCACAGGCTGTCATCGAGACCAGTGGAACCATGAGCATCAGCAGCAGTGCTATGAGCTGCGGTCTCAGAGGCCCCCATGCTCGGCGCCATCCGGCCCGAAGCAGTACGCCAAACGGTTTTGGCTTTGTCGTCATGATGTTCATCACTTACCTCGACGGCTTCGGGGCTTGCGGGCCTCAGCTTTCGGCTCGTCACTCGCGGCACGGAACAGGTAGGTCTCCGCTACGCACGCGACATGAACAAGACTTGGCTCTTTGGTGTCTTTCTTGATCGCGATCTCTCTCACATTGACAATCTGTTCTTTGCCCCCAGTCTTCAGACCTTCGCCCATGTTGCTGAGCTCCCAGAAGAACTCGGTGGCGGAAGCGTAAGTGGCGGTGAACTCCATCACGATGGGAACTCGCTCGACCTCGCCTGCGGGCTCCGGGTCGTGTTGCTCGAACAGCAACCACTTGGAGATGCGAGCGTTCTGGCCGCGTTGGCTGATGGAGCTCAGGAACTCGTTGAGTTGCTCTTGGTTCTCGGGCAGCTTGGACTTAATGAGCTCGAGACGTTTCTCGAGTTGGCTGACCTTCTCTTGGACCGCGAGGAGATTTTCCTGGGTCTTTTGTAGCTTATCGAGCTGTTGCTCCTGCGAGTACTTTTGCTGGTTCAGCTGCTTGATCTCGTTGTCCTTCGGCTTGTAGAGCATGAAGTAGAAGAGCGCCCCGGCGATCACCATTGCCAACAAGAGCAACAGTGCGATTTGGAGCGGTGGAATCTTGATTTGTCTCTTGGCTTTGCTCGCCATGACTACCCTCGCTCCTCACTGTTCCGTTGTTGGCTGGGGTTCAGTCTCATCTGTGCGCGATTGCTCGATCTGCTCCATCAGAGCGACCCCTTCCTTGGTCTGATAGTAGAAGTTGACCATCGTGGAGAACTGAAACTTCTGCAGGTCCACACCGGCTTGGCTGTTCTTGTGCTCCGTGATGCTCGCCAGCCTTACCGACTGGAAGAGTTTGCTGCTGCGCAGCCGCAGCCAGTACTCAGCCACATCATCGAGTGAGCGGGCGTATCCCCTGATGACGACACGTCCCTCAGTCTCCTCGGCAAATTCCTCGAGGTAGACGTTCTCAGCCTCCCAGGCGACGTTCCAGCCTGCGTCCTTCGCCTGCTTGATCGAAGCGCGAGTCTTGGGACGAGCCAGGATCCGTTTCATCTCGTCCATCATGTGCTGCGGTCCGATGCGAATCGCGGCCAACTCTGCCAACGCACGCTCCCGTTGTTCGAGCTCTACCGCCCGACCTTGCACGTTGGGCAGGCCTGCGATCCCGCTCTGGATCTTCTGCACGTCGGCTTGTGCGATCCGCAGCTGGTCGGCCCGTTTCTTGACCTCGCCAGCCTTGCCATCGTAGGCGAAGTAGAGGAACCCGAGCTCCGCGATGAGCATCACGACCATCACCGCCACGAGACGGCCCAGCGCGCTTCCGACACCACTACGCCTTTTGCCTGGTAGCAGGTTGATTCGAACCATCATCGCTCGCCCGTCCTCCGTAGCGCGAGGCCGACAGACACACCTGCCAGCGGGGCTACGTCATTCAAGTAGTCAGGGTTGTAGGTTTTCGGGTCGTACTGCAGCGCCGCGAATGGGCTCGCGACTTCCACCACTACACCGGATTGCTGCCCAATCACCGAAGCCAGCGCCGCGCTCTTCGCGGTGCCGCCCGTGAGAAGAATTCGGTTGATGAGACCCACGCTCGAGGTCTCGAGGAAGAAGTTCAAAGAGCGCTGGATTTCCTGGGCGATGGTCTCGGAGACTTGGTGAACGACCTCCTCGACCTCGTGCGGAACCACTGCGTCCAGATCTCCATCGCGCCCACCCACTTTGTAAGCCTCGGCTTCTTCGTAGGTGATGCTCAGTTGCTTCTGGATCTCTTCGGTGATCTGTTGACCTCCCATCGAGATGTCGCGTGTGAAAGCGGTCACACCGTTCGAGACGATGATCAGTGAGGTGATCGAGGCCCCAAGGTCGAGAATCGCGATCGTCTCCCCGTCGTTGCCACCTCCGTAGGCCATCTCGTACATGTTCTGCAAAGAGAAGCAGTCGACGTCGACAACCTTCGGAGTCAGACCCGCGTCTCGGGCGGCACTCACGTATTCGTTGACCATGTCCCGCTTCGACGCGACGAGGAGCACATCCATCGTCCCCATCTGCGGGCTGCGCGTGAGGATTTCCTTGTCGATGAACACATCGTTGATATCGAACGGGATGTGCTGTTCGACCTCCCACTGCAGGTTGTTCTCCAACTCTTGGTCGGTCATCAGTGGCAGAGTGATGCGCTTCACGATCACCGAGTACCCGGAGATGCTGATGGCGCACTCCTTTTGCCGAACGCGGTTGCGGCTCACTAGGTTCCGTATCGCGTCAGAGACCGTCCCCTGGTTCATGATGACACCGTCCACGATCGCCTCTTGCGAGAGCTGCACCATGTCGAATGTCTTCAATTGGTAGCCACGCTTGGCTTCCTTGAGGTGACAGAGCTTGACTGAACTCGACCCAATATCGAGGCCGACAAGCAGCTTGCCCTTGGCCATCCGTCTCTCCTTGAGCTCCAACCGCCCAGAACTCCCGACTCACACCGCGTTTTGCGATGACACACTCTGCGGGATCACTGCGATTCTCTCACGAACTGCCGGCGTGTCCATTTTGGTAGGTGTATTTTCTCGGCCACGTCCTTCCTCGATTTGCTGCCACTCACGTCCATCGCCGCGTTGCGCTGAAAGTCACAACCCAAGTAGAAACAATCCCGTGATTCGCGACCCTGAGGTGGAGAATGGGCAAAATTCGAGTACTCATCGTCGACGACGAAGACGGCATCCGAACCGCCGCCAGCCGTTGGCTAAAGAAAGAGGGCTACACGGTCCGCACCTCTCCCGATGGTCAATCCGCGGTCTCTGAGCTCGTCGGGGACGAGTTTGACGTCGTGCTCTGCGACGTCCGCATGCCGGAGCTCGGCGGATTCGAGCTGCTCGACATCATTCGGGAACGGTCGCTCGCCCCAGTCGTGGTCATGATGAGCGCCTTTGGCGACGACCAAGCCTCCCTCGATGCCATTCGAAAGGGCGCTTACGACTACCTCCCCAAGCCCTTCACTCGCGGCGAGTTGCTCCTCACCATAAGAAAAGCCGAAGAGCGAGAGCGGCTCGTCAAAGAAAACACCACGCTGCGTGATGCCCTCAAGACCGAGTCGTCGTTCGACAACATCGTCGCCGGCACCGAGGTCATGCACCAAATCTTTCGGACCATCCGCAAGGTCGCCGACTTCAAGTCCACCGTCCTCATCTCAGGCGAGAGCGGCACAGGGAAAGAGCTGGTCGCCAGAGCCATTCACTTCGGTTCGGCGAGAGCTCAACACCCGTTCGTGCCGGTCAACTGCGGCGCGATCCCGGAGCAGCTGCTCGAAAGCGAGCTCTTCGGACACGTCAGAGGCGCCTTCACCGACGCCACTCGCTCCAAACCTGGCCTCTTCGAGGAGGCCAACGAAGGTACCCTGTTCCTCGATGAGATCAGCTCGCTGCCCCTCAGCCTCCAGGTCAAACTCCTCCGCGTCCTGCAGGAAGGCGAAATCCGCAGAGTCGGTGACACCAAAGCCATTCCCATCAACGTCCGCATCATCGCGGCCGCCATGGAAGAGCTCTCGGAGTTGGCCGCCCAAGGTGAGTTCAGAGAGGACCTCTACTACCGGCTCAATGTCATCCCCATCAACCTCCCGCCCTTAAGGGAGCGCCGCGATGACATCTCGCTGCTCGCCGAGCATTTTCTCAAGGTCCTCAACGAACGCCTCGGCACGCAGATCAAAGGCATCGCCCCCGACACGATGCAGGCCTTCTGCGATTACCACTGGCCTGGAAACGTCCGGCAACTCCAGAACATCGTTGAGCGCGCGGTCGTACTAAGTGAAGGCCCCTTCATCGAACTAAAAGACCTGCCGCCGAAGGTGCGCGCCTCACAGATGGCTCCCGCCGAGCTCTCGCCCCAACTCGAGAGCTTCTTCTCCGACGACCTCTCGGTGAAGAAAGCCACAAGGCTCCTCGAGCGAGAGCTCATCCGCCGTGCCCTCGAGAAGACCGCTGGCAACCGCACCCAGGCCTCCAAGCTCCTCGAGCTCAGCCACCGCGCGCTGCTCTACAAGATGAAAGAATACGAGCTGCAAGACGTGAAGTAGTCGAGGCCCCCTCCCTCCGACACGGGCCGACACGGGAGAGGCCTCACCCCTTCCCCTCTCCCAGTTCGTGGGCGAGGGGAGGTTTCGTAGGTATTGTTTGGGGGCTTTCAGTGTCGCTCAGGCGGCGACGGGGCGACGAGTGAGCCCCTTCAGGCGACCTTCGGGTCGTCGAGGAGCGAACGAGCAAGCCGACGCCCCTGCCCTAACAAGCCCAGGCGCCTAGTTCGTTCGCAAACGCGCCTGCCGCAAGGAGCCGACGAGTGAGCCCCTTCAGGCGACCTCCAGGTCGTCGAGGAGCGAACGAGCAAGCCGACGCCCCTGCCCTAACAAGCCCAGGCGCCTAGTTCGTTCGCAAACGCGCCAGCCGCAAGGAGGCGACGAGTGAGCCCCTTCAGGCGACCTCCTGGTCGTCGAGGAGCGAACGAGGAAGCCGACGCCGTAGGTGGCGTGTTTGCGAACGAACTAGTGGCAGCTTTCACGGTGGCCTTTGTCACACGCCGCCTTGAGGAGTTCCTTCGCTTTGTTGGCGTCTTTCTGGGCGCCGCCTTTGCCGTCGCGGTAGAACTTCGCCGCGTTGGCACAGGACGCCGCGTCGCCGCCCTCGCACTTCTTGACCATGGCTTCCGCCTCACCGCCAGCCCGCCCCGTCGTCGACACCGTCTCGCCGAGCGCCTCGAGCAACGTGCAGCTCGAGCTGTCACCGCGGTTGCAGGCCAACGCATAGAACTTCACCGCCAACTTGTGGTTCTTCTTCACGGCGTCCTTCTTGCCCTGCTCGTAGATACGGGCGAGCTCGGCGCAAGACGGCGCGTCACCGAGGTCACACAGCTGGCCGAAGTACTTGACGTCCGGATCGACCGCGGTCTTCGGGGCGACCATCTTGGTGGCTTTGGCGAGGAGGCTGCAGCTGTTGGCGTCCTCGAGGTCGCAGCCCTTCCCGTAGAATTCAATGGCCTTGGGCTTGTCTTTGGTCACGCCGCCGCCGCGCTCATAGAGACCGCCGAGCAGCCCGCAGGCCCGTGGGCTGCTCAGATCACACGCCGACTGGTAGAGCTGTGCGGCGCGAGCCTCGTCCTTGCTCGTCCCAGAGCCGCTCTCGTAGAGCTCACCCAGCGCTTCGCAGCCCCTCGGCTCCCCCCAGTTGCAGGCGTTGTCAAAATAGGTGAACGCCGAGTACGGGTCGGCGGTGTAGCCGCCCCGACCTTGCAGCACCATGGTCCCGAGTCGCAGACAGGCGATCGAGACTCCATAGTTGCAGGACGAGAGGTAGAGCTCGGCGGCGCGGTACTCGTTCTTCGAGACGAACTCGCCTTGCTCATAGAGCGTGGCCAGGTCGGTGCAGACCCAACTGTCGTAGTTTGCGCAGGCCGCCTCGTAGAGCTCGATGGCGCGCGTGGTGTCCTGCACAACCCCGTCCCCCTTGAGCATCCGACCAGCGAGGGTCGAGCAGCCGGTGCTGTTCCCCAGGTCACATGCCCGTTGGGTAAACTCGAGGGCACGGGCGTCGTCTTGCGGGAAGCCATCGCCCGTCGCGAAACGCCGAGCCACGTCGCTGCAGACCCAGGAGTCGCCCACGTCACAGGCCTTGATGTAGAACTCCATGGCTTTGCCCTGATCCTGCTCCACGCCATCCCCCGTCAAATAGCGATAACCAAGGTCCGAGCAGGTGTAGGAGTCGCCAAGGTCGCAGCTCTTGCGGAAGAGCTCGTCGGCCTTGGCTGCGTCATAGGGGAGGTCTGTGCCGTTTCGATAGCTCCAGGCCAGCTCCGTGCACGACGCGGCGGTGCCAGCCTCGCAGGAGCGCTCGTAGATTGCGATGGCCTTCTGGACGTCGGGGGCCATCGTCGACGTTCCCCAGCGATAGTTGTTCGCCAAATCCGAGCAGGCATAGGGATGGCCAGCGTTGCAGGCCTTCTCCATCATCGCCAGCGCCTTGGGCTCGTCGCGGGGCAGGCTGTAGCCGTCCATGTACATGTACGCCAGGCTCATACACGCATCGACTGTCCCTGAGCTGCAGGCCTTTTCGAAGTAGGTCACTGCCTCCAGCGGGCGACCGGCCGTGTATTGAAGCTTGCTCCCGATGTTGTAACAGGAGAGGCCATCCCCCATCTCACAGCCAATTCCGTCCAGCTCGGTGCGGTGAATGTCCGACTCCGCGTAGCTGCCCATGTAGCTCCACTCCCAGCTCTGCAGGCTGCACCCCACCTGGCCCTCGGCTTCGCAGCCCTTCAGGTAGACCTGAGCGGCCTTCTCGACGTCGACCGCGACGCCGACGCCGTTCTGGTGCATCCACGCCAGAGTCGTACAGGCCGCAGACTCGCCGAGGTCGCAGGCCTTCGAATAAAACTCCGCCGCCCTTACCGGGTCGTAGGCGAGCCCAACACCCATGGCGTACATCCAAGCCAGACCGATGCAACCAGTCTTCTCGCTCGAATCACAGGCCGCACGGTAAGACTGCGCCGCCTTCAACGTGTCCGATTGCAGCGCCTTTCCCATGGCGTGCAAATAGCCGAGCACCACACAGGCCTTGGCGATCCCTTCGTTGCAGGACTTTTCGTAGGTGGCCTCTGCGACCGCGCGTGCGCCCTCATCGTCCGAGCGCAGCGCCGCCTGAGCCAAGAGCATGCAGCTCTCCAACTCTCCCTCGTCACAAGCGGTCTGCGTCAGCCCGTCGGCCTTCTGCTGCCAAATCTCGGCTTGCGCCTCGTCGGCCGCGCCCCCCTCACCCAGACGCGCCATGTCTGCCGCCGTGCGACACCCCCGCGCCGAGCCAATCTCGCAAGAACGCGTATAGAGCTCACTCGCTCGCTTCGCGTCGCGCAGGACGCCCTTGCCCTCCCGAGTCATGTCGCCGAGGTGCAGACAGGCCTCCATCACGCCCTTGTCGCACGCGTCGAGGTAGAGCGACGAAGCCCGGATGAAGTCCGGCGCGCCATCCAACCCTTCCTCGTAGATCCGGGCCAGCCGCGAGCAGCCCAGCGCGTCTCGCTTGTCGCAGGCTTTCTTGAACAGGCCTTTGGCCTTGGCGACATCCCGCTCGACGCCCGCCAAGCCCCCCAAGTAGAACGTGCCGAGCTCGCTGCAGCCAGCAGCCTCACCACCCTGGCAGCGCGCCTCGTGGTAGCGTGGGTCGGTCTTCTCGAAGCTCGGACCACACGAGACACAACTCAGGAGCAGCACGAACCTAACGGCGAACAGACTTGGTCGGAGGCGCATGGGTCCATCCCAATCGCGCAGTGGCACCAAGGCTGTCTCGCTCCGAGACAGCCTTGGTGCCGAGTAGCGCGCGAAACTCGCTCGGTGGTGGTTTAGGGCCGGGGCAGCTGCCATCCTCATAGAAGATGGCCCTGCGAAGGGCAATAGCAAGCCGCGCAGTGCCCTCCAGCAAATGACGAGTGTGCGCCGAGGCGCGCGCTCAGGGAGGGTTGCGGCTCACCTCTCGGTCAGACGCAGGCGAGCGCCTGCTCGAGGTCGGCGATCAGGTCCTCGGCGTGCTCGACGCCCACCGAGAGCCGAATCATCGATTGGGTGATCCCCATCTCGACTTGAGTCACGGGGTCGATGTCCGAGTGCGTCATGCTCGCCGGATGCTCGGCCAAGGACTCGGTCCCGCCGAGCGAGACGGCGAGCTTGACGAGCTGCAGGTTGTTGAGGAAGGCAAACGCCTCGCGCTCGCCGCCGACCATCTCGAAGGCGATCAGCGACCCCGGGCCCACGCACTGGCGTTGGAAGAGGTCGTACTGCTCGTCGCCTTGTCGGAGCAGGCCGAGATATCTTACGGACTGCACCTTCGGGTGGTCGACCAGGTAGTCGGCGACTTGCCGCGCGCTGCGCATCATGGCGGTCATGCGCAGCTTGAGGGTCTCGAGGCTGCGCAGCAGCAACCAGCCCGTCCACGGGCCCGCCATGGAGCCGAAGAAGGTCCGCAGCATGCGCACCGGCTTGATCCACTCCGCGGAGCCCAGACAGGCCCCAGCGATGACGTCGCTGTGGCCGCCGATGAACTTCGTCGCTGAGTAAATAATCAGATCGGCGCCGTGCTTCAGGGGCTGCTGCCAGAGCGGCCCGAGGAAGGTGTTGTCGACGATAACCGGGATCTTGCGCTCCGCGGATTCGAGGCTGCGGGCCAGGTTGGCGGCGGCGCGAATGTCCACCAGGCGGTTGGTCGGATTGGCCGGCGTCTCGATGAAGATGGCGGCGAGCTTGGCTGGGTCCACGCCCTCGAGCGCTTTTTCCATCTCAGCGGCGTCCGCCCCGGCGCGGAAAACTCGCTGCTCGATTTGAAGACGCTTGAACACGTGGGTGAGGAGGTGGTGCGTCCCGCCGTAAATGGGGCTGCTGGTGAGGATGACGTCCCCTGGCACAGCGAACGCCAACAAGGTCGTCGTGATGGCAGCCATCCCGCTCTCGAAGACCGCGCAGGACTCGGCCTCGTCCCAAAGCGTCAGGCGATCCTCGAGAATCTCCAAGTCTGGATTGTTCAAGCGACTGTAGATCAGCCCGATCTCCTCGCTGGGACCTTTCTCCCTGAGACCATAAGCGAGCTCGAAGAAGGCCTTGCCCTCCTCGGCGGTGCGGAACACGAACGTCGAGGTCTGAAAGATCGGCGACTTGATTGCGCCCTCGGAGCGGTGAGGATCGTAGCCGTAGCTCATCATCAGGGACTCGGGTCGCAGCTTGCGCTCGCCGATGGTCTTGCCTTTCGCCATTTTGCTCGCTCTATTGGACTTTATGAGGGGCGCAGACGGTGCGGGTCTCGCTTTGTGGCGCAACCTAACGCGAGTACCTGCCTAGGACAAGCCCGAGCTGCGCGGTGTGGTTCGCGAATCTCGGCCCTCACGCCTTCCCTTCCCTTTGGGCGAGGGCGGCGTTTGACGTGGCAGTTCGTGGTTGGCTCGAAGCATCGGAGACGGTTCCCGCGCTCCCGCCGCAAACTCCCCATTCACCCCAACTGCTGGACTCCCCCTCGCCCACGAAGTGGGAGAGGGGCTCGGGGGGTGAGGGCCGAAGCTCAGTTAATCGTGCACGTCGCCGTTGCCTCGGCGCTGTTGTCCACCGCATCGCACTCCGCGAAGGAGTTCACGGGCGTGTCGTCGGGGTCGTTGATGACGACGCGGAACGTGATGTTCCGGCCGACTTCGTCCATCGACAGGGTGTAAGGCGCGGTCAACAACTCGCTCTCGCCGGCCAACAGCGTGCGAGTGGTCACCACGCGTCCAACGCGATTGAAGGTGCCGGCCGTGTCGCGCACATAGATGGTGGCGGGGGTTCCGACCGGAATGGCGGCCCAGCCCTGGTTGAAAACTCGGAAGTTGAGCGTCATGAGCGACTGGCTGAAGCACTGCGTGATGTCGACGGCCAGCTCAATGGGGGTGGCGTTCGGGAGATTGGTGGCGCCTGGCTGTACATTCTGCCGGAAGTTGTTGAGCGCCATGGTCTTGCTGTTCGTCGGCTCGGCCCTGGGGATGGACCCGTCTTCGGCGACGTTGGTGACGTGGTAGGTGTGCTGGTTCCAGATCTTGCGCGTGCCGACCCAGTCGTTGTTGGGGCTGGCGAACACCCGGATGCCGTGGAAGCCAGTGACGTCGCCGGCCAGGATGCGGGCGTCGACGCAGGTGTCGCGGCCCTCTTCGGGGAGCAGCGTGCTGGGACAGGTGGCGCTCGACAGGGTGTTGCTCGAAACCACGATCTCGGCCGCGCCGTCGGCGTTGACGTCGACGATCACGGGATACTCCCAGAGCGTGGCGCTGGTGTTGCACTCACAGAAGAGCACGTCGCCAGTCGGGCCGTCGTAGACGCGCAGCCAGTAGTGGTCGTTGTAGACCGCCTCGGCGACGCCATCGCCGTTGAAGTCGAAGACGCTCGAACCCGTCTTGCGAGAGGAACGATCCCACGAGGGCGCGAACCACTTGAGCGTCCCGTCGTGCTCCCAGACGTTGTAGGAGTAGGCGCCCGCCAGCGAGAGCTCTGGATAGAAGTCGTCATCGAAGTTGGCGATGGTCGCCGGGCCGCCGCCGCCCATGCTGTCGTTGGTCTGATCTGCGGCGGGAACGTTGGTTTGGTTGATGTCGATCGGACCCCAGTCGTCCGTCCCGTCGAAGTGCAGCACCCGCAGGAAGTGCTCGCCTTTGTAGGGGGTGGGGATGAACGCCGAGTTGACGACCACGATGTCGGGGTGCCCGTCCAGATCGAGGTCTCCAATGCTGGGGTAACCCGCCGTGAAGTCCATTGTGCGGTCATAATACACGGTGCCGTCGGCCCGGTACGCGGCGTTGCCCCCGACCACCTCGAGTTTGCCGTCGCCATCGAGGTCGTAGGCGGTGTTGTAGTCGCATGGGCTGTGCGAGGACGTGGCCCACGCGCCGTCGTTTACACAGCCATGTTGCCAGTCGACGCTGCCATCCTCGCCGTTGAGCACGTTGAAGCGCACGAACACCTCGGGGAAGCCGTCGGCGTCGAGGTCTGCGATGGCCGGCGCGGCCTGACTGCAGCCGTACGCTGAGCCCACGCCCCCCTCCAGCCCAACGGTCTGCCACAGGAAGCTCCCATCGTGGTTGAAGGCAATGACACTGTCGTTGTTCTCCTGACACGCGACGATCTCGACGAAGCCATCGTTGTCGATGTCACCGACGGCGACCTGGCCCCCAGGAACCGTGCGGTACAAGGGCTCGGTGATGTCGAAGAGGCTGGCGCCGGTGGCGCCGTCGAGCACCCGCAGCACGCCGTTGTTGCCGTAGCTGCCCGCGAACGAGATGAAGATCACGTCTGGCGTGCCGTCTTTGTTCACGTCGGCGACGGCTGGCGTCATCATCACCTGGTTGTGGGTGTCGAGCTGCGCGCCCACGCCGTCCCACGACCACACCAACGTCGGGATGAGCGCTCCACCCGTCGGCACCGCCTGGCACGCCGCGCCGCCCGGCTGCGGCAAGCAGTAGCCCAGGGTGCGCTCGCAGTATTCGTCGAAGTTGCAGTCGATGAAGTCCTGGCATGGCGTCACGGGCGCGAAGCACTGCCCGCTCGTGCAGCTCTCCCCTGCCCCACAGCAGATCTCGGCGCCAGAGCCGTTGGTGCAGCGCGCCGTGGTCCCGCAGTCCCGATGGCAGATCGCGCCCTCGCACACTTCGCCCCCGACACAACAGGTGTTGCCGCACAGCTCGGCGCGCGCGCAGCAGACGGCGTTCACCCCACAGACCTCGGTCGAGGCGCAGCAGCCCGCGCCGCACACTCGCTCGCCTGTGCCGCAGCCGGTCGTCTCGGCGGTGTCAGTGGCGTCGCTGGTGTCCGGCGGCTCGGCTGTCTCCATGGCGTCGCTGTCCGGCGGCTCGAGGGTGTCTGGGGTGTCGGTCGTGTCTGGCAACTCGGCCAGGTCGGTCAGGACGTCTGGTTTCGTGAGGTCGACGCCCTCGTCGGCCTGGTCGCTGGTCGCGTCACCTGTGTCGAGGGGCCCTTCGGTCTTGCTGCTCGAGTCGTCACAACCCATGACGAAGAGCAAGGCAGCGGCGAGAAGTCCAGAGAGCCAGGGGCGAAACAAAGCGGCTGCGGTGTGCATCGCGGACCTCGAAGGGACGGTGTGGGAAGCTCGCCCTTACGTTAGCACTCGGCGTCTTGCTGGCAAGGCGAGGCGCGGTTCGGCATGCAGAGTCTTGGTTGGCGCGCGCTTCCTGTGCGCAACCGCCCGGCCCACAGCGCCGTGGGCTGAAGCCGGCGCCACGAGCGTCCGAAAGGGACCCCATTCAGATCGGAAGGAGTGGGAGGCGAGTGCCGTCCGCGTGCCTCAGCCCCGCGAATCCCGCAACGCCCTCTCGAGCAGCTCGCTCACACCGAGCTCCGCCGCCCACTGTCTCAAATAGCCCTCGTCGAGTCGATCGGTCTGAACCTTTAAGACGCCAAGCACATCGAGCCATTGACGTTCCGATATCTCGTGACCGATTCGATACCATTCGAGCTTGTGGAGGATCATGTCCTCGGGGCTGGAGATCGAGAAACGACGCGCCTCAGCGCCGTCGGAGAGCGTGTCTTCGACCGCTCGCCCAAAGGCCATCTGGTCGAACGCCCGTCGCTTGAGAATGAACACGTCCACCTTCGTCATGGTCTCGAGGTGAATGACGTTGAAGGACGAGCGGTGACGGATTGCGTCGAGAATCATGTCCGCGTCGATGTAGAAGATCGCGGCCAGCGCAGCGACTAATGCCTGCACCGCCTCTTCGCGCAGATCGCAGACGATGTCCACGTCCAAGGTGGATCTTGGTGTTCCATAGACCGACGTCGCCACCGAGCCACCGATCCGATAGGGCACACCGAGCGCGTCCAGTTGGTCGACGAGGGGCGTCAGAGCCCGTTCGACGTCGCCTCCCGCCCCCATCAGAGCCGCCCTCTGCGCTCGAGATCGGTCCTGAGCTTCGCCGCCAACGACTCGCCATGGTGTAGCTTTACAAAGAGCACGAAGAGCTCGTCCTGACTCAAAGCGGGGTTGGCGCGCTCAAGAGCCCGAAAAGCCAATTGAAAGGTCATCATGCTCAGCGAGCGAACCCGCGCAAAGCGCTGTGCGACGCTCGCCCGACGCAGCAGCTCGAGCTGCACGCGTTCGACTTCAGGATGGGTATCTCGCGACTGGGGCTTCATCGGGTCACCTCAATAGGCTCCACTATACCGAACTGGCACGCTCATGCGAACCCGCACACACCAAGTCCGCACCCTCTGCCATGAAAATCGCGGGGTTCGAGCGGTATGTTGTCGATATTGCTCCGATCTTATCGCAGAGGCGCAGAGGGCGGCCGAGGCGCAGAGGGTTTGAGGTAAGGAGCTGTCTCGTCGTGAGTTCATGGTGGCAACGGTGAGTCGGGTTCTTGGTTTTCTCATCTCTTGGGTGACGCGCAGCGTCTCAGATGACTGCCATGAAAATCGCCGGGATCGATTGGTATGTTGTTGATATTGCTTCGATCTTAACGCATAGGCGCAAAGGCGCGGAGGCGCAGAGGGTTTGAGGTAAGGAGCTGTCTCGTCGTGAACTCATGGTGGCAACGGTGAGTCGGGGTCTTGGTTTTCTCATCTCTTGGGTGACGCGCAGCGTCTCAGATGACTGCTATGAAAATCGGCTCTCATAAGCAGACGCTGTTCGCCCAAGGCTCCGCCTTGGGCCGGGAATTGTTCGGCCCTCGAGGGGCCGATGCCCAGGGCGTTGCCCTGGGCCTGTCTCAAAGCTTTTCTCTCCTCTTGGATGACGCGCCAGCGTCTCATGGCGGCTGCGGCTCAGCGCCTCTGCGCGAGACCTACCCCACAGCTCAATCGTCCATCGACAAAACCGAGAGGAACGCCTCCTGGGGGATGTCCACGTTCCCCACCCGCTTCATCCGCTTCTTCCCCTCTTTCTGCTTCTGCAGCAGCTTGCGCTTGCGAGAGATGTCGCCGCCGTAGCACTTGGCGGTCACGTTCTTGCGCAGCGCGCGCACGGTCTCGCGGGCCACGATGCGGCTGCCGATGGCGGCCTGCAGCGGGATCTCGAATTGGTGCTTGGGGATCAGGTCTTTGAGCTTGGCGATGAGCGCCTTGCCGCGCTCGAACGAGGTCGAGCGGTGGATGATGATGGACAGCGCGTCCAGCGGCTCGTTGGCGACCAGGATGTCGAGCCGGACCAGGTCACCGGCCTGGTAGCCGATGAGCTCGTAGTCCATCGACGCGTAGCCCTTCGAGCAGCTCTTGAGCTTGTCGAAGAAGTCGAAGAGGACCTCGGCCAGGGGCAGCTCGTAGTCGATGATGACGCGGTTGGACGAGACGTAGTTGAGCTTGCGCTGCACACCGCGTCGCTCCTGGCAGAGGGCGAGCACCGGGCCGACGTACTCAGCGGGGACGTGCAAAGTGGCGAGGATGTAGGGCTCCTCGATGCGGTTGATGCGGTCCAGCGGCGGCAGCTTCGACGGCGTGTCGATGGCCAACACCGTCTCCTCGGCCTCGCTCGCCCGACGGTTCAAGACGACGTGGTAGATGGTCGTGGGTGCGGTGGTGATGAGCTCGAGGTTGAACTCGCGCTCCAGCCGCTCCTGCACGATCTCCATGTGCAGCAGGCCCAAGAACCCACAGCGAAAGCCGAAGCCCAGCGCCACCGAGGTCTCTGGGTCGTAGCTCAGCGCCGAATCGTTGAGGATGAGCTTCGCCAGGGCCGTGCGCAGCATCTCGTAGTCGACCGAGTCCTGCGGGTAGATGCCCGCGAAGACCATGGGCTTGACCTCCTTGAAGCCCTCGAGGGAGGCCGAAGCGGGGTGCTCGAGGCTGGTCAGGGTGTCGCCGATGCGCACCTCGTCGAGCTCCTTGACCATCGACACCACGAAGCCCACCTCGCCCGCGTTCAGGGCCGGGGTCTGCGTCGGGAAGGGGGCGTAGATCCCCAGCTCGGTCACCTTCGAGCGACAGTTCGTGGCCAGCAGCCGCATGGTCTCGCCCTTGGTGATGCGCCCCTCTTTGACGCGGACCAAGGCGATGACGCCCTGATAGGGGTCGAACCAGGAGTCGATGACCAGCGCGCGCAGCGGCGCGTCGGAGTCGTTGGGCGGCGGCGGGATGCGTTGGACGATGGCCTCTAGGACCGTGTCGACGCCCAAGCCAGATTTGGCGCTGACCTCCAGCGCGTCGCTGGTGTCCAGGCCGATGACCTCCTCGATCTCGTGCTTCACCCGTTCGACGTCGGCCGCCGGGAGGTCGATCTTGTTGAGGACGGGGATGATGGCCAGGTTGGCGTCCAGCGCCAAGTAGACGTTGGCCAGGGTCTGGGCCTCGACGCCTTGCGCCGCGTCCACGACCAGCAAGACCCCCTCGCAAGCCGCCAACGAGCGGCTGACCTCATAGTTGAAATCGACGTGGCCTGGGGTGTCGATGAGGTTGAGCTGGTAGCTTTTGCCGTCCTTGGCCGTGTAGGCCAGCCGGACGGTTTGTGCCTTGATGGTGATGCCGCGCTCGCGCTCCAGGTCCATGTTGTCGAGGAACTGCGCCTTCTGGTCGCGATCCTTCAGCGTCCCGGTGATCTCCAGGAGCCGGTCGGCCAGCGTGCTTTTGCCGTGGTCGATGTGGGCGATGATGGCAAAATTGCGGATGTTCGACGTGGACATGGTCAAGGGTTCGATTCTTCTGTGGCCGGCGAGTGTGCCGAGCGAGGCGCATACGCTGAGTGAAAAATTCGCGATCGCCCGCAAACCGCTCTATTGCTGGTTTTGAAGTCGAACGCGAAGCCGGCCCTTATAGACCACGTCGGGTTCGAATACTAGACAGGTGTGCGCTTTCCGTCAGGAACAAAGGCGTCTACGCCCTCGTTGACGAGACTTCCGCTTCCCACTCCTTCGATTCTGCGCGAGACCGGATGACTGACCCACAGAGCGTGCTCGTCGTCGACGACGACGCTGGACATCTCAAGACCCTCGAGAAGGTGCTGACCCGCGACGGCTTCCGTGTGTTCATGGCCTCCACCGGGCAGCAGGCGCTGGACTGCATCCGCGAATCGGCCCCAGACCTCGTCGTGACCGACCTCATGATGCCCGGCATGAGCGGCGTCGACCTCCTCAAGGCCGCCAAAACGCTGCAGCCCTCGGTCGAGGTCATCGTCATGACCGCCTTCGGCACGGTCGAGCGCGCCGTCGACGCCATGAAAGAGGGCGCCTACGACTTCATCGAAAAACCCATCAAGCGCGCCGCCCTGCTCAAGAGCGCGCGCCGGGCGCTGGAGCGCAAGGCGCTGGTCGCCGAGAACAACACGCTGCGCAAAGAGCTCGACCATTTCCTCACGCAGCGCGAGATCGTTGGCCGCTCCGAGCGAATTCGTCGCGTCCTCGAGCTGGTTCGGCAAGTGGCGCCCACCCAGACCACGGTCCTGATCTTGGGAGCATCGGGAACCGGTAAAGAGCTCGTGGCGCGGGCGCTGCACAGGCTCTCCCCGCGCTCGTCGGAGGCCTTCATCACGGTCAACTGCGCGGCGCTGCCGTCGTCGATTCTGGAGAGCGAGCTCTTTGGCCACGAGAAGGGGGCGTTCACCGGCGCCCACCAACGCAAGCTCGGGCGCTTCGAGCTGGCGAACCACGGCACCCTCTTCCTGGACGAAATCGGCGAGCTGCCGCTGGACATGCAATCCAAGCTGCTGCGGGTGCTGCAGGAAGGCGAGCTGGAGCGGGTCGGTGGCACCAAGGCCATCCAGGTCGACGTGCGCATCGTCGCCGCGACCAACAAGAATCTGCAGGAAGAGGTGCGCGCCGGGCGCTTCCGCGACGACCTCTTCTACCGCCTCAACGTCATCGCCGTGGACCTGCCCTCCCTGGCCGAACGGCGCGAGGACATCGTGCTGCTGGCCGAGCACTTCCTGCGGCACTTCGTGGACGTGCACAAGCTGGCCATCGGTGGCTACACCCGCGCCGCCCTTGAAGCCCTCTCGGCCCACGACTGGCCGGGCAATGTCCGCGAGCTCAAGAATGTGGTTGAGCGCGCGGTCGTGCTGTGTAAGGACAACATCATCGACCTGGCCGACTTGCCCGCCGCCGTCTTGGCCTCGGCCGAGTCCCTGCCAGGCCAACGCAACCTGCTCATCCCGCTGGGGACGCCGCTCGAAGCGGTCAAGCGGCAGGTGATCCTCGAGACGCTGCAGTCGGTCAAGGGCGACAAGCGCTTGGCGGCGCAGCTGTTGGGGATCGCGACGAGGACGATCTATCGGTTGCTGG
>PFUG01000072.1 GCA_002789955.1 Deltaproteobacteria bacterium CG_4_9_14_3_um_filter_63_12
CGTGCGCTTCTTGGGCAACGTCGACGAACTCGAGCAGGCACTAAACGACCGAGGCAATTCCTTTCGCTGGCTGTTGACCGCTAGATAAGAATATCAATGTGGTCGGCCGCTTAGCGACCTTAGTTGACCCTTGATGGGGGACGAAATGAGCGCCGAAGAGAAGGCCAAGTGGAACCGCCGTTACGCCGAGTCGGGCACCCAAAATCTTCGGCGCGAGCCCAAGGCGTGGCTGGGCGAACTCGCCGAGCTGTTGCCGCGCTCGGGTGCGGCGCTCGACTTGGGCGCGGGCGAAGGCCAGACCGCGATTTTCTTCGCCCAGCGGGGCCTCGACGCTGAGGCATGGGACCTCTCCGAGGTCGCCCTGCGCAAAGCGCACGGCCTCGCTCGCCAGGCGGGCGTCACGCTTTGGACTCGCTGCGTCGACCTCGACGAGGCGCCCGACATCGAGCCCGACAAATACGCCGTAATCAGCTGCCTGCACTTCCTCAACCGCGCCCTCATCCCGGCCATAGCCGCGGGGCTGCGGCCGGGTGGCGTCGTCGTGGTCGAAATCCTCGGAACCCCAAACCTGGAGCGCTCCGCACAACCCTCGCGCCGATATCTGGTGGAGCCCGGCGAGCTCGACGGGTGGTTCCCGCAGCTCGAGACACTTGTGCGCTACGACGGTTGGGTCGGTGAGCGGTATGTGTGCAGGATGCTGGCAAGGCGGCGAGCCTAAACGAACCGCAGCAGACGAAGATAAACCACCGCAGCCCGACCAAAAATCCGTCGCTGTGCCCTCTGGCGAGCCCAAACCCTAGAGCTGCTACCGAAAGAGTGTCACCAGGCCGATAGACGCCTAGGCTCGACGCCTCTAGCCTTAGAAGGCTCGAAACTTTGTCCTCCCAGATGGGTCAAAGCTCCTCGACTCACTTTTCTGCGCTGCTTGAGGTCCCATGCGAAAGGTCATCGGCGTCCTGCTCGCCGTCATGTTTGCAGCGGGCGCCTTTGTTCTCGGCTCGACGTTCATCTACCTGAGCAGCCTCGAGGTCTCCAAAGGCTTCGACCTCATCGGCCAGGACGTCGTGCTTCCCGGCTTTCCCGCGCTGTTCCGCGGGTTCGCGCACTCCAACTCGCCCGCCGGACCGCTGCAACAGGCGCGGCTCGAGCTCTCCTTGCGCGACGGTGATCAGCTCCTGCAGCAGACCGCGGAGACGACCAATGGCAACGGCGAAACCCTGCTGACCCTACCCATCCCGAAGGAGCTGAAGCCAGGCCAGTACACCGTAGACGCCACCTTGCTCATTGCCGACGAGGCGTACGAGAGCGCGAGCTTCACTGTCTCTGTGCGCCCCCCGAGCCAAAGATTTACCGTCGCCACGCCTGCCGCCGATCAGACCGCAGGAGAGCTGCGTGTCGAGATGTTCGTGCGCGACGGCGCCGTGGTCCCACATCTAGAGAACCAGGTATTCGTCAGGGTGACGGACCGACAGACCTACGCTCCCGTCGCCGCCACGGTCGAGCTCGCTCGCACCTACGGAGACCTACTCGGCGAGGCGCCGACCCGCGTCGAGACCGATCGCATCGGGCTCGCCGAGTTCACCGTCGTCCCCATCACCCCCACCGATTGGGTCCTGAACGCGACCACCGCCGACGAGCGGAGGGGCAAGACCAACAGCACCTTGCCCACGCTGCCTGCGGCGATCCGCATCGACGCTCGAGACCCCCAGCTGACGCCGAACAGCCCTCTGGAGTTCGAGGTTCAGACCGTGCGAGACGGCGGGAGGCTGTACTGGGATCTGCTGGCCGACGGGGCCTGGTTGTCTACTCATTCTGCGGCGCTGCCCAGCGATCGTGGCGACATCTCTTGGCTACCCGCGGGGCTGGGTGCACCAACGGCGCCGCGGCTCGTCGAGGTCGTCGCGTGTTTCTCGCCCATCGCCTGTGACGACGCGAACTCCAGGGTCGCGTTCGTCTGGTTGGACACCAGGGTCAGCCCGGCGAAGTTGCTTGAGTTCTTGGCCGCCGAGCTGGCGGCGCGGCCTGACGGCGCCTTCTATGCCGCATTGGACGCGCTGAGCGGCTCACTCTCGTCCGCCGAGCTCCACCGCGCCAACCACTTCGCGGCTAGCCAGCTCAACACCGTCTACCACCGGCCCCAGACCTTGGTGCGCAGCGAAGAAGTGACCGCCAAGCGACTCGAGGGGGTGCAAGAAAACGTGAGAAATCAGGCCGACGCGCTCTTCGCCTTATTGCTCATCGCCGGGGTGCTGTGCGTGACGGTGGTGGCCTTCCGCATGCAGGACCGCCGTCGAAAGGCCATGTGGCAGGTCGAGCTCGAGAGCGAGTTCGAGGAGGACGAAATGGAGGACGCACAGGCGGACCACGACCACTTCACTCTCAGGCGCGCCGAGCGACGCCGCAAGCTCGCCTCGGTGCTGGAGATCACCGCGTTGGTGATGACCATCCTCGTGTTCGCTGGCGGCATTTGGGTGCTGTTGAGTTCGCTGTGAACCGTGCAGGTTGGCCGAGACCCACTCACGTCCGAGCAGACCCTGAAAAAATTGTCAGCCTGGTCAGCTTTAGGCGTCGTCCGGGTTCGGTGAACCTCACACTCGACCGAGCCCAGTCCCACTATCTTTGGCTCCAACCCAGCCCTGGGACGGTTCATATCGGCGGCATGTTCGATCAATGCGCAAGTGTCGGTTCCTGGACGGGAAACGTCTGCAGGCTGACCAGCGATGTGGTGGGTGGAGTGAGTATCGACCAAACGGGCATTGAGCTTGACTGCGACGCTCATCGGATTTCCCAAAGTGATGCAAACCGTGGAACGGGAAATCAAACGGCCTTCATCTCGGGCTCAGGTGCGAGGATTGGGGACAACACCTTTACCTGCGCGGGCTGTGTCTCGATCGAAATCTTCGAGGACGCCACAAGCAGAACGATCTTCAACAATTCCATTCGGTCGACTCCAGCGGATGAGCCGCTGGGTATCGAGCTGATTGGGATGATCGGCGAGTCCGGTATGATGCCAGTCAATGGCATGTTCATTCATGACAACAGTAACGAGGCTTCGCTGGGAAGCTGGTTCAAGAGAACCAGCACTGGAGTTTGTACACATCTCGTCGATCTTCATCGTCGAGGTGTGAACCTAGCGTTTCTTCTGGCGGTCGAGCGCGAATCACCCAACGTTCCACGTTGGGCTGTTCTTGAGCGGCCCCTTCAGGGCCGACGCCCAGGGACTGGGGGCTATCGTCGAGTTGACCTCGACAACCCTGGGCAAGCCGGCATTGAACGCAGCCCAGAGCTCCACAGCCATACTCCGAGCGAGGTCGAAGCCGCCGAGGGCATAGCCCGAGGCATCGGCCCCTCGGGGGCCGAACATTCCCCAGCCCAAGGTGCAACCTTGGGCAACCGACGCCCGCCCGCGCGATCCCACAAGTGTACAAACTCCAGGGAAGTGTACAAACTCCAGAGCTGGTTCAAGAGAACCAGCAACAATGGGATCAGAGGGTCTTCTTGTCGGGGTCGGTTTTTTGGCTCGAAAATACTGCCTCTCTTGGTGTATTGCTTTTCTGCTGGACAAAAGGAATACGAGGGCTGCTCGACTTGGGGCTAAGGCGTCGTCAGAAAACAACCTGCCCATTTGAGCATCGCCAGAGGCGTGATGGCAGCGTCGGTCTGCTTCGACGATCGACCTGGAGGGCCAAGCAATGAGCGGAATATTCGGGGAAGGGTTGAGGTGATGTTCCTGCGCGACTTGTGTCCTTGGCTTGCGAGGAGGGTTTTGTGAAGGCACCGAGAAGACCTACTCTTTCTCCGCGCGCTCCGCGTCTCCGCGTGTGGTCCGAACATTCCGGGACACGAAACACGTCAAGAATTCGGTTTATTGTGCCGATATTCGATATTATATTGTAGCAAACCTTTCGATAAACCGCATAGACGACGGCCTCCGTACCCCTTGTACACAAACAAGGACACCCAGCCTCCAGGCCGAGGTGACCCCCTGACGGGAGCACGGAAATGAACACTCATTCCTTCTACTCGAAGCCGAAGCCGGCCCACCTCGCGCTGGTGTTCTTGAGCCTCGTCTTCGCGGCGCTGGCGTGCGGCGAACCGCTGGACCCAGGAACCCAAACGCCAAGAATCCTCGACTCGACCGACAAGAACCCGCCGCTGGTCGGAATCGACGGGCTGGGCCCCAAGGTCGACCCCATTGGCCCCGCTCCTGTCGCCACGCTCTGCATGCCGCACGCCGTTGCTTACGACACCTCGGCGATTCCCCAGCTGCCTGCGCAGCTTCTGCAAGGCTTGTGCAACGCAGGCAGCGGCTCGGTCGTCGATCCGAACGGGCCCTCGACGGTCTACACGTACGACGCCGCCTCCCGCATCGTCACCATGACCTCCCAGCAATCGAGCGGCTGGCAACAGACCGACGCCACCTTCGAGCTCGACGAGGCGCTTCGCGTGCGAAAGGTCCACACCAAAGGGGAGGGCGGCTTCTACGTGGTCGAATACGGGACCACCGACTACACCTTCGACGAGGCCGGCCACCTCATCCACAAACTCGCCGAGACCGCCTCCGAGAGGGACGGAGCGCCGACGACCGCCATCGAGAAATGGCAGACCTGGGACGGCGATCGGCTGATGAACCGCACGGAAATCGACCGGCTCACTGGCGAGCTGCGCCACCTCTGGGATTGGACCTACGACGCACAAGGCCGGCTGCTGCGGGCCCGTTTCGAGCGGCCCGAAGATGGGTTCGTCCAAGATGTCCTCTGGGCCTACAACAAAGACGGACATCCGTTGTGGGTGGAGCGACGAGTCCGCGGCGAGCTCACGGAGATGCAGAGCTGGAGCTGGCAGGGCGACCGCCTCGTTGGCCGGTCATATCAAGGCTATGGGCCTGGATTCCTGGCCGATTCCCTCGGACTGCCCGAGGAGAACGCCAACGACTTCGCCACCGTCCCCGGCCTGGACAGCATGGAGCTGCAGCCGACCGACTGGATGACCGGAGATGACTGGGCCACCTCGGCGCTGGTCGTCAACGAGGGCGAATCCTGTGTGAACCTGCCACGAGGACGTGCTCACGGATATCCGCTGGCCGAAGGGCTCTACGAGCTCGGCGCACCGCTCGGCGAGCGCCCCAGCGGCATAGGCTTCGCTTATGGCTACGGGGGCTACGGTTGGTACTATGGCGATGAGGCTTGGTACGGACACGCGGGCGTCGGAACGGAGTTGGCCGGCATCGACCTGCCCTGGGACCGACACCTCTCGACGGCCATCGCCTACGACAAAGAAGGACGCATGACCCGTGAGAACCTCGTCCTGACCGGCATCGATGGGAACGTCCAGACCTTGGAGCGCACGCGGACCTTCTCCGAGCACCACATCAACGACCTCCTCATGGGCGGCGACGCCAACACCTCCGTGCACCGGACGATCGATTTCGACCTCGACCAGAACGGCCACCTCCTTCGACGACAGCTGTCCGAGGGCGACCAAGTCCTCGAAGTCCAGACCTCGACTTACGATGACGCAGGTCGCCTGCTCACCCATGACATCGAGCTCGAAGCCGAAGGGATGCCCTTGGACCTCTGGGGCCTCATCGCCTCCTACCGCATGGGCAGCGGCAGTGGCATGACCCACATTTTTTGGAACTACGACGAGCAAGGACGCGTCGTGGAGAGAGGGACGGACAACGGCCAGCACGAGACCCTGCAATACGACGAGCAAGGGCGTCTTGTCTCGACCGACGGCCAGTTCCTCGCCCTCGGCACGACCTACGGTCTGACCCACTACCTCTATGACGACCAAGGTCGCTTGGTCAGCCAGTGTCAGGTCAACGAGGCGAGCCCGACCTACTGCACCACGTCCGAGTACGACGAATTCGGCCAGCTCATTCACCGCGAGCAGAGCTCCAGCGACGGCAACGTCTGGGTGCTGGAGCAGAACCAGTACGTCTGTCGATGACCCAGCAGGCGCCTCCGTCTTCCGAGGCGTCTCACGAGAGAGGGGCGCCGAGCCCCTCTCTCCAGTTACTCGACGCCCTGAGTGACCGCTTCGTCGATGGCGCTCTCGTCGACCGCGATCTTGGCGTTTTGGTGCACCTTGTCGATGAGCCGAGAGAGGTTCTTGCTGCGCATCCGGGCGATGAGGTCCTCGCGAATTCTCGACTCGACCACTTCAAAAGGTGGACGTCTCCCCTGCGTGCGCTTCTTGAACAGGATCACGTGCACGCCAAAAGTCGTCAGCGTGGGCTCGCTCAGAGGTTGCTCGATGGAGAGGGCGAAGGCGGCGTCGGCAAAGGGCTCGACGACGCCTGGATAACGGCTCGTCTCGCTGACCATCGCTGGCACTGCACGCAGCGGGAAGGTGAGGTTCTTCTCGACTCGCACGATGTAGCCGCGAATGTTGGCGAGCAGGGCCAGACGCTCGAGCTCGGCCTCGGTGGGTTCTTTGAGCGCGGCGCGCAGCTCCTTGGCGAGCGCCATCACCTCTGCGACACGCTCCGGGGTCTGCTGGGCTGAGGGCAACTCGAAGAGGAGGTGGCTGGCGGTGACCAGCTCGGGGACGAAGAACTCCATGGCGTACGTGTCATACATCTCTTGGACGAGGGAGTCCGAGATGGCGTTGTCCGGCAGCTCCTCGACGCGGTCCTCGAGCAGGCGCTGGACCATGGCGCGCTCCTTGGCCATCTCCGAGGTCAAAGACCCGTCGAGGCCCCGCTTGATGGCCTCACCGGCCATCACCTCGAGCTCCATCAGCTCGGCCAGAGCGTGCTCTGCGTCGAGCTTGCCGGCAGAACGCGTCAACAGCGCGTCGAGCTGCGAGCGCCTGATCGGGCGCCCGTCGACGCGCGCGAGCACCTCGCCGGGCGCTTCGACGAGCAGCTCGTCGGACGGGGCGTTCTGTGCCGTGTCGGTCCCTTCGTCGGAGCAACCCGACGCGAACGAGGACAGCGCGAGCAGGAAAGTGATGAGTGCAATGACCTTCATGGCTTGTCTGGTTCAGGAGTTGGCGGCGGACTCTTCCCGCGCCGACGCGATGGCGACCCGCGAGAGATCTACGCTGGCGCGGATGATCATGAACCCGATCAACATCGTCATGACCCCGCTGACGTAGTTGTTGTCCGTGAGAAATGAGACCGAGCGGAAGAAGAAGTAGATCGCTACACCCATCATCATCAGACTCGAGAGATCGTAAAACTTCGCGCGCATGACCCCTCCTGAAATCGAATCCAAATCACTCTCGGGTCCAATAGGACAGGAACACGACCACCAGGGCGACCCCAAAGAGCAAGCCCATGACCCGGCGGCCGTGCGTCTTGGCCGCTTGGGCTTGGCCCAGCTGCGCCAGCTTGCGTTGCAGGTCAGCCACCTCGAGGTCGATGTTGATGGCCGGCGACAGAAAGAACACGTAGCCGATCAACAGCACGATGAAAACATGAACCGTGTGGATGAGGATGCGCGCGTCGTCTGCACGCTCGGCGAAGTGTCGGACTAAGGTCTCACCAGCCCCCTCTCCGTACAGACCCCAGAGCGGCACGACCAATAACGCCACCAGCAGCGCCAAGCGTGGCCACAGGTAGAAACCGAACCAGCGCGCCTGCGGGTCGACGCCGACCTCCATGCGCTCACCGCGAAGCTCTGCGCCGCGCTGGGTTCGGGCGCCGTATCGGGCGGTGCCGAGCAAGAACAACAGCAACGAGCCACACAGCGTCAATCCCCCGCGCAGCGTCCCCAGCGGCCTGAGCTCCAGCGGCTCCATGAGGAAGAACGCGGCCAGCAGGCTCACCGGAAAGATGACCATCAGAAAGGGAGTGCGGCGCGCCGCCAGGCCCACCGCCAGCATGACCAGCGGCTGCAGGTAGAGCATCACGAAGGGGACGCGAGAGCCGCTCAGAGCGAGCTCGAAACGCAGCGGCTCGAAGCAGACCACCGTCCACACGATGAGGCCGAGCAAGGCCGGGACCGCAAGCTCGAAGGGACGCACATCGAAAGGGGGGATGCTCGCCTCGACGCCTACGTCGTCCTCTCGCTCGTCCTGCCCAGACGGCAGAAACCAGGTCTCTTTGTTTGCTTTGGGGGTCGCCATGTCACTCGAAGGGTCCTTTCGCCTCGCCGAAGCGCGAAGCATAGCCCGGTTCCCTGGCTTTGTGCACGTCCCGCGCAGCCTACCCTCGCTTTCAGGGAGTTGCTATCGTGTTTGGGTGGCTCTTTTTGGGAGGCAGGGCGCTGCCCTGACCCGCCGGGGGACTTTGTCCCCCGGACCCCCTGTTGCCTTCTTCTCTATTGCAGTCAACCAAGGGGTTGGGCTCAGACTGCCATCGGAGGCTTCTCCGTCCCCCAACGGGTGCGGGCAGAGCCTCATCTCCGAAAAAGCCACACCCATTGGGCTATGCGTTTCGCACGAACTCCCGAGGAGGTCCAAAATTGAGCAACAAGCAGGTCATTCTCATCACGGGAGCGTCCAGCGGTATCGGCCGTGAGCTGGCACGGCTCCTGGCCGGCCAGGGATACATCCTCTACGTCAATGCGCGCCGTGGAGACGAGCTGCAGGCGCTGGTCGACGAGTTCCCAGAGCAAAAAATCGTCCCCCTCAAGGGGGACCTCACTGACCGCGAGTTCCGAGCCACCCTCATCGACACCGTCATCGAGGCCGAGGCTCGCCTCGACATCCTCATCAACAACGCCGGCTTCGGTAACATCGGCTCCCTCGACGACCTCGAGGTCGACCGCATCCGCAACATGATCGAGCTCAACGTCATTGCCCTCATCGAGCTCACCAAGGACGCCGTCGAGGTCATGAAGAAGCAGGGCAGCGGCCGCATCCTCAACGTCTCCTCCCTGGTCGGCTTCCTGACCCTCCCCTACAACGCCGTCTACACCGCCTCCAAGCACGCCGTGAATGGCTTTACCGAGACGCTGCGCTACGAGCTCAAAGGCACCGGCGTGACGGCCAGCGCCATCAACCCCGGGACCGTCGATACCGAGTTCGGAGTGCAAGCCCTCGGCCAAAATCTGCCCAAGTCCCTCAGGGGCGCATCGCCCCAGTCCATCGCCAAGAGCATCGTGCGCCAACTGCACAAGAACCGTCGCTGGCTCTTTCCCTCCATCGACGCCCACCTCCTCTACTGGGCCTTCCGCTGGGTTCCATGTCTGTTGCACCTCGCCTTCGCGACCGTCGGGCGCAAGGTCATGAAGAAGATGATCACCGATGCCAAAGCCTCGCCAAAGGAGCTGACATGACCTCGAACCTGGGACTCTCGGTCCACGGCCTGCACCGCTGGATTCGCAAGCGCAAAGGGCTCTACTGACATGCTCGGCGCGGCCCTCACAGAGCCCCTCTTGGCCCGCGACTACCAGGTCACGCCCTTCGAGGACGCCACGCCGCTGCTCGACTTCCCGGACGCGCTGCGCGCCAGAGCCGAGTCGCTGGGCACCCTCTTTCTGCCCGGTTTCTTGCCCGCCGAGGTCGTGGGCGCTGTTCGAGGCTTCGTCCGTCGCCTAGCCGACGAGCACGGCTGGACCCAGCCCGACGCCAGCAACCCCCCTACCGTCAAAGGCATGCCCGGCGCCAAGCTCAACGGCCGCGGCTGGGACGACCCCCATTGGGTCGACCTACAGACCGCGCTGCGCCTCAGCCCCGAGTTCGACGCATTGGCCGAGCACCCGCGGCTCCACTTCGTTCTCGAGACCCTGCTCGGCGAGCCCGCTGCGTGCGCGACGGCCAACTACGCCTGGCTCAAGCTCCCCGGCAGCCCCGAACACACCACCCGCGCCCACCAAGACCTCTACTACCTGCCCAAGAGCACCCGCATGTGGACCGTCTGGGTGCCCATGGTCGACACGCCCGAGGACCTCGGGCCGCTGGGCGTCGTGCCCCACTCGCGCGACTTGGGTCTCCTGCGCCACGCCAGCCCGTTCATTGGCATCGAAGACACCCGCGGGCTCGACTGGCACTCGCAGGCCGTGCAATGCGGCGACCTGGTCATCTTCGATGCGCTGGCCATTCACTGCGCGTGGTCCAACGTCTCGGCCACCGACGTGAGGCTCTCGGCCGACATCCGGTACGAGCCCACGAGTTTGGGCGGCGAGACGGGTTTGCGGGCGGTGGTCTGACTCGCGGCCCTGTACACCGGCCCTACGCTTGCGATCACCTGGAGAATTTCTTTTGCTGGCCGTTGACCGCTAGACATGGATATCTAAGTGGCTGGCCGCC
>PFUG01000383.1:0-2386 GCA_002789955.1 Deltaproteobacteria bacterium CG_4_9_14_3_um_filter_63_12
CGTCCTCGTCGGCGACATCGAGAAGGTCGTCGTCAAAGAACTCACCGAAGAGCTCCTTTTGGCGGATGGGGGGAGCGAGGAGGTAGCGCGCTCCTCGTCGGTCGCCCTCGCGCAAGACCAGATCTCGTGCGAGCAGCTCTGAGATCGTCCGGTTCCATATGCTGACGGTCATCTCGAAGCGTTCCAAGAGCTCGGCCCGCGAGTACTTCTCGCCGCGCTTCATCTTGTCGAGCACTTGCCGGGCCGGATGGGAGAGCGGCCTGGCCCCCCACATCTCTTCGCGCACGTCTTTGAGCTGGTAGCGGGTTCCCCGCTTTTTCCCGACACGTACGATCAGGTCTGCGTCGAGCAGCTCTGAGACGCAGCGTTTCCAGTCGGGTCCGCTGATGGGGACGGGGCCCTTTAGGTGGCTCCTGGTGTAGCAGACCCCTGGCTCCATCTGGTCGAGGATGCCCGCTGCAAGTTCGGTCAACACTGGTCTCTGGTCGGACATCGGCTCTTTGGTCTTGGTTCGGTAGCGCAACTCTCAAACGCGGCAAACCATATAATGCTTCCGATTACTCTGTCATCGTCGATCGGATTTCGCGTGCAACTCGGAACAGAGCTGGCTCGCTTCGAGCCAGCTCACGTCCCTACGCGCGATGCCCGGGGCGACCTGCGGGCTTTGACCAGGAGCGAATTGGGTTGCCTTGAGGCCCAGGTCGTCGCGTATACTCGCGCGCCATTTGGGGTGTATTGCCTCGCATCCTCACGACCGACCTTCGCCTCATTTTGACAGGTTGCGGTGCCCATCGGTCGTCCGCTCGGCAATCGGGGCCGCGAAAGCTCGCCCCCTACCGACGACAGCACAGGGATCGCTTTGGAACATATCCGAAACTTCTGCATCATCGCTCACATCGACCATGGGAAGTCGACGCTCGCCGATCGCATCATCCAACAGACGCTCGGCATCCCCGATCGCGACTTCCATGATCAGATGCTGGACACTATGGAGCTCGAGCGGGAGCGTGGGATCACCATCAAGAGCCAAGCGGTCGCGTTGCCCTACACGACGCGGGACGGGCGGAAGATGTTGCTCAACCTCATCGACACCCCTGGCCACGTCGATTTCAGCTACGAGGTCTCCCGCTCGTTGGCGTCCTGCGAGGGCGCTCTGATCATCGTCGACGCCAGCCAAGGCGTCGAGGCTCAGACTCTGGCCAACCTCTACCTGGCCATGGAGCACGACCTCACCCTCATCCCTGTCATCAACAAGATCGACTTGCCCGCCGCCGATATCGAGGCTGCGCGCTCGCAGATTGACCACGACATGGGGCTCGATGGGAGCGAAGCGCTGCTGTGCTCAGCGAAGACCGGCTTGGGCGTCGATGACGTCATCGCCGCTATTGCCGAACGCATACCGGCTCCCGATGGCGACCCCGAGGCCCCACTGCAAGCCCTGATCTTCGACTCCTCCTACGATCCATACCGCGGTGTCGTCGTCTTCGTGAGGGTCTTTCAAGGAACCCTCCGGAAGAACGATCGCATGCTCCTGATGTCCACCAACACGGCACGGCGCGTCGAGGAAGTCGGCGTGATGCAGCTCAAAAGAGTGCCGCGAGACGAGATCAGGGCTGGTGAGGTCGGTTACGTCATCGCTGGCATCAAGACCGTTGGTGAAGCAAAGACCGGCGACACCGTGACGCTCGAAGACCACCCCGCCTCCGAGCCGCTGCCTGGCTTCGTCGACGTCAAGCCGGTCGTGTTCTCCTCGTTCTACCCCATGGCGACCGATGAGTACGACGAGCTCAACGAAGCCATGGAGCGCCTCAAGATCAACGACGGCGCCCTGACCTACGAGAAAGACTCGTCAGGCGTGCTTGGGCAGGGCTTCCGCTGCGGCTTCCTCGGCCTCCTACACCTCGAGATCGTGCAGGAGCGCCTCAGCCGCGAGCACGGCCAGAGCGTGCTGCTGACGGCCCCCTCGGTGCAATACCAGGTCTATATGAAGACCGGCGAGATGGTGGTGGTCGACAACCCCGCCCACTACCCCGACCCCATGAAGATCCTCAAGGTCGAGGAGCCCTTCATCAAGGCGACCTTCTTGCTCCCTGGCGATTTCATCGGCCCGGTTATCGCCCTCTGCATCAGCCGCCGAGGGGTGCAAGACCGCATGACCTTCATCGACCCGAAACGCGTCGAGCTGGTCTTCGAGCTGCCCTTGGCCGAGGTGCTGTTCGACTTCTACGACAAGCTGAAGACCGTCTCCAAAGGCTACGCCTCGTTCGACTACGAGTTCCTCGACTACCGAGCGACCGCGGTCGTCAAACTCGACATCTTGGTCAACAAGGAACCTGTGGATGCCCTCGCCGTGCTGGTGCACGAGGACACCGCCGTCGAGAGGGCG